>NZ_JBMOWQ010000025.1:0-37053 GCF_049310485.1 Pseudomonas sp. GZD-209 | reverse complement strand
TCTTGAGGGTAACCCCCCCCCCCTCCCAGGAAAGGGCGTTGGGGGATTGGTTTTCCCCCGCGATGAATGATGAAAGCTGTCAGATCAGAGCGTTCGGATGCCCCTCACGGGCCTCCCACGCCGCCCGCACCGGCGCGAACGAGCGTCGGTGAATCGGCGTCGGCCCAAGCCGTGCCAGCGCCTCCAGGTGCACCGGCGTCGGGTAGCCCTTGTGCCCGCTGATCCCGTAGCCCGGGTAGAGCAGCTCGAACGCGCTCATCTCGCGGTCACGGGTCACCTTGGCCAGGATCGACGCGGCGGCAATCGCCGGCACCTGGGAGTCACCCTTGACCACCGGCGCCGCCGGCACCGACAGTTTCGGGCAGCGGTTGCCGTCGATCAGCGCCAGTTTGGGCGTGACGTGCAACCCCTCGACCGCGCGCTGCATGGCCAGCATGGTGGCTTGCAGGATGTTCAGGCGGTCGATTTCCTCGACCTCGGCGCGGGCGATGCAGAAGCTCAGGGCTTTCTCGCAGATCTCGTCGAACAATGCCTCGCGTTTGGCTTCAGTGAGCTTCTTCGAGTCGTTCAGGCCAAGGATCGGCCGCTGGGGATCGAGGATCACCGCCGCAGTAACGACCGCGCCGCACAGCGGGCCGCGGCCGACTTCATCGACACCGGCGACCAGATCCTCGACCAGGTTGAAATCCAGTCCCATCTGCATGTCAGCGATCCTTCAACAGGGCAAGCACCGCGTCAGCCGCCTGATTGGAGGCGTCACGGCGCAGGGTACGGTGGATCTGGTCAAAGCTTTCGGTCTGCTGCGAGCCGTCCTTGACCAGCGGTGCCAGGGTCTGGGCCAGGGCTTCGCTGGTGGCGGCGTCCTGCAGCAGCTCCGGCACCAGCAGGCGCTGGGCCAGCAGGTTGGGCAGCGACACGTAGGGGCTCTTGACCATGCGCTTGAGGATCCAGTACGTCAGCGGCGCCAGGCGATAGGCGACCACCATCGGCCGCTTGTACAGCATCGCCTCCAGCGTGGCGGTACCGGACGCGATCAATACCGCATCGCACGCCGCCAGGGCTGTGTGCGACTGGCCGTCCAGCAGGGTCAACGGCAGCTCGCGCCCTGCAAGCATCTGCTCGAGTTGGGCACGCCGCGCGGCATTCGCGCAGGGCAGCACGAAGCGTACGCCCGGCACCAGCTCGACCAGACGCTGGGCAGCGTCCAGGAACAATGCGCCCAGGCGCCCTACTTCGCCGCCACGGCTGCCTGGCATCAGTGCCACCACTGGCCCGGCGGCCAGCCCGAGTTCGCTGCGGGCTCCGCTGCGATCAGCCTCTAGCGGTATGGTGTCAGCCAACGGGTGGCCGACGAACCGCACCGGCACGCCCTGCTCTTCATAGAAGCGCGCCTCGAACGGCAGCAGGGTCAGCATCAGGTCGCAGCCTTCGCGAATCTTCAACACGCGCTTCTGCCGCCATGCCCATACCGATGGGCTGACGTAGTGCACGGTCTTGATCCCGGCCTGACGCAACTTGAGTTCGATGTTGAGGGTGAAGTCCGGCGCGTCGATACCGATGAATACGTCAGGCTTTTCGTCGATCAGCGTCTGGATCAGCAGCTTGCGCCGCTTGAGCAGCTCACGCAGGCGCCCCAGCACTTCGACCAAGCCCATCACCGCCAGGCGCTCCATGGGGAAGTAGGAGGTCATGCCTTCAGCTTCCATCAAGGGCCCGCCCACACCGATGAAACGCACATCGGGGTGGCGGGCCTTGATGGCGCGCATCAAGCCGGAGCCAAGGATATCGCCGCTGGCCTCACCCGCGACCAACGCAACGCAGAGTTGGGCCATATCAGCGAGTGATGCCGCGGGCGGAATCGACGATCGATTTGCGGAACACTTCGACTTCAGGGAACTGGCTGGCCAACTCCTCGAGTTCCTTCAGCGCTTCCTCGACGGTCAGCCCCTGGCGATAGACCACCTTGTAGGCGCGGCGCAGGGCATGCAGCACTTCATCGCTGAAACCGCGACGGCGCAAACCTTCGAAGTTCATGCTGCGTGCCTCGGCCGGGCTGCCGAATACCGTCACGAACGCCGGGACGTCCTTGCCGATCGCCGTCCCCATGCCGGAGAAGGCGTGGGCACCGATGTGGCAATACTGGTGCACCAGCGTGTAGCCGGAGAGGATCGCCCAGTCACCCACATGCACATGGCCAGCCAACGCAGTGTTGTTGACCAGGATGCAGTGGTTGCCGATCACGCTGTCGTGGCCGATGTGCGCGTAGGCCATGATCAGGTTGTGGTCGCCCAGGGTGGTTTCCGAACGGTCCTGCACGGTACCGCGATGGATGGTGACACCCTCGCGAATCACATTGTGATCACCGATCACCAGGCGGGTGAGTTCACCCTTGTACTTCAGGTCCGGGGTGTCTTCACCGATGGAGCTGAACTGGTAGATGCGGTTGTGTTTGCCAATGCGGGTCGGGCCCTTGAGCACCACATGAGGGCCGATAACGGTACCCTCGCCGATTTCCACATCAGGGCCTACGATCGACCAAGGGCCGACCTCGACGCCGTCGGCCAGCTTGGCCGAAGGATCGATGATCGCCCGAGGGTCAATCGAATTCATAGGGACTGTTCCGCGCAAGTGATTTCTGCCGAGCAGACAGCCTTGCCATCAACCAGTGCACGGCATTCGAACTTCCAGATCATGCGCTTGCGGCTGATGAACTTGGCTTCCAGCACCAACTGGTCGCCCGGCAGCACAGGCTGGCGGAAACGCAGCTTGTCGGAACCGACGAAGTAGTACAGGGTGCCATCAGCCGGCTTGGCATCGAGCATCTT
This sequence comes from Pseudomonas sp. GZD-209, assembly GCF_049310485.1. Taxonomy (NCBI): domain Bacteria; kingdom Pseudomonadati; phylum Pseudomonadota; class Gammaproteobacteria; order Pseudomonadales; family Pseudomonadaceae; genus Pseudomonas; species Pseudomonas sp. GZD-209. Next base: position 34,228 of record NZ_JBMOWQ010000025.1, on the reverse strand, counting down.
GAAACCGAGAATCCCGGCCGCCTGGGCCATCGCCTCGATGATCAGCACGCCCGGCATGATCGGGTGCTGCGGGAAATGGCCGTTGAAGAACGGCTCGTTGATGCTGACATTCTTGTAGGCACGAATGCTCTGGGCCTCGAAATCCAGATCCGTCACTCGGTCCACCAGCAGGAACGGGTAACGGTGAGGCAGGTATTCGCGAATCTCGTTGATGTCCATCATTTCGGGGGGAAGCCTGTAATAAGAATAGGGAGCGCAGGTGCTGACCACACGCTCCTTTTGCAGATCCAAAGAGGAGCCAGCTAGCGATTGTGCACGCTTGCTCAGAAAGCGGTATTAGCCTTCTGATGTCGGCTGGCCACCTGAGGTCACTGTATCGACACGTTTTTCCAGCTGCTGCAGGCGCTTGGCCGTCTCATCCAACTGGCGAATCCGCGCGGCACTCTTGCGCCATTCGGCCAGTGGTTGCATGGCCGTGCCAGAAGAATAGCCGCCTGGCTCGGTGATCGAACGGGTAACCATGGTCATGCCGGAAACGAATACGTTGTCGCACACCTCGATGTGCCCGACCATGCCGACGCCGCCCGCAATCATGCAATGCTTGCCGATCTTGGTGCTGCCGGAAATACCGACGCAGGCCGCCATCGCCGTGTGGTCACCGACCTGCACGTTGTGGGCGATCTGGATCTGGTTGTCGAGCTTGACGCCATTGCCGATCAGGGTATCCGACAGCGCACCGCGGTCGACGGCGGTGTTCACGCCAATCTCCACGTCATCGCCCAGCGTCACGCCACCGATCTGGGCGATCTTCTGCCACACGCCCTTCTCGTTGGCGAAACCGAAGCCCTCGCCACCGATCACGGCGCCAGACTGGATGACCACACGCTTGCCAATGGTCACGTCGTGATACAGCGTGACGCGCGGCGCAAGCCAGCCACCCTCACCAATGACGCAACGGGCACCAATGAAGCAATGCGCGCCGACCGTGACGTTCGCGCCAATACGCGCGCCGGCTTCGATCACCGCGAAGGGACCGATGCTGGCGCTGGCATCCACCTGTGCGTCCTCGGCTACCACGGCGCTGGGATGAATTCCCGCCACAGCCTTGGGCTTGGGGTCGAACAGGTGCGAAATACGCGCATAGGCAAGGTATGGGTCGGGCACGATCAGTGCGTTGCCGGCAAAGGCTGCGGCATCCTCGGCCTTGAGCAGCACCGCGCCTGCCTGGGCATTATCCAGGTACTTGCGGTACTGCTTGTTGGCGAGGAAGCTCAGTTGCCCGGGCCCGGCCTCCTGCAAGGTCGCCAGCCCGCTGATCTGCAGCGCCTCGGGGCCCTTGAGCTCAGCCCCGAGGGCCTCGGCCAACTGGCCGAGCGTCATGGTCACGGTCATATCAACGGGCTTGGTTCATGCGCTCGATGACCTGGCGGGTGATGTCGTACTGCGGTTTGACATCGATGACCGCGCCACGCTCGAGCACCAGATCAAAGCCACCCTTCTTGATCACTTCTTCGACAGCGCCGTCCAGCTTGGGCTTGAGCTGCTTGAGCATGTCGCGGTCGGCTACGGCCTTGGCTTCGTTCAGCTCCTTGGACTGGAACTGGAAGTCACGGGCTTTCTGCTTGAATTCGAGCTCCAGGCGCTCACGCTCAGGCTGTGCCATTTTATCGCCGCCCTTGATCAGGCGGTCCTGGATGCCTTTGGCGCTGCTTTCCAGGCCCTTGAGCTTGGTCAGTTGCGGGCCGAATTTTTTCTCGGCGTCAACGGCGTACTTCTTGGCCGCGTCGGATTCGAGCAGGGCCATCTGATAGTTCAGCACGGCAACCTTCATTTCGGCGAAAGCCGGGGTGGCGACCAGCGCCGCAGCCACGAGGGCCAGTTGGGTCAACTTACGCACGATGCACTCCTGGATAAACCGTTGTCGTTATGCAAGGGCCGACCTTAGAAGGTCTGGCCCAGAGAGAATTGGAACACCTGGGTGTCGGCGTCGTCCGGCTTCTTGATCGGCATCGCCAGGCTGAAGCTCAACGGGCCCAGCGCGGTGATCCAGGTCACACCCAGCCCCACGGAGCTGGCCATGTCGGAGAAACCGACCTTGGCGCAATCCGGCTTGGAGCCACAATTGGTGTCGAACACGTTACCCACATCCCAGAATACCGAGGTACGCAGGGAGCGCTGGTCCTTGACGAACGGCAGCGGGAACAGCAGTTCTACACCGCCCTGCACCAGCACGTTGCCACCGAACGGCAGCGGATCCTGGTCCGGGTCGGCGATGGTGCCCTGGTTACCCGTAACGGCTGCACCGCGGCTTGGCGTGCTGCGCGGCCCCAGGCTGCTGTCCTTGAAACCACGCACGGAGTTGAAGCCACCGGCGTAATAGTTCTCGTAGAACGGCAGGCCCGAAGTGCTACCGAAGCCATCACCATAGCCCAGCTCGGTGTGCAGGCGCAGGGTGTAGTCGTTGTTGATTGGCTTGAACAGCTGGCCACGGTAGTCGAGCTTGTAGAACGACAGGTCGCTGCCCGGCACGGTGGTTTCCAAGGTCAGGCTTTGCGAGTGACCACGGGTTGCCAGCACGCCTTTGTTCAGGGTCGATTCGGACCAGCCGACCGAAGCCTTGAAGTTGAGGAAGCTGTCACCCTCGTCCTGAATGAACTTGAAGATCTCGTCGACGGTGTAACGGCCGGTCTTGAGCTTGTCCTGCTGCACGGTCAGGCCGTAGGTCAGGCGCGAAGTCTCGCTGATCGGGTAACCCAGGCTGACGCCGGCGCCGAGGCTGTCGACCGCATAGCTGGCCACGTCGACGTCGAGGTCGTCGTAGTTGGTGCTGCGGTAGAAGGCGTTGTAGCCCAGGCTCACGCCGTCGGCAGTGAAGTAGGGGTCAACGAAACCGAAGTTGTAGCGGGTCTGGTATTCCGAACGGGTCAGGCCGATGGACACCTTGTTACCGGTACCCAGGAAGTTGGTCTGGCTGATCGAGCCACCGAGGATCAAACCGGCACTCTGGGCGAAACCGACGCTGGCGGTGATCGAGCCGGAGGCCTGCTCTTCGACACTGTAGTTGACGTCGACCTGGTCGTCGGTGCCCGGCACCGCCGGGGTCTCGACGTTGACTTCCTTGAAGAAGCCCAGGCGCTCGAGGCGGGTCTTGGACTGGTCGATCAGGTAGGTCGAAGCCCAGCCACCTTCCATCTGACGCATTTCACGACGCAGCACTTCGTCTTCGGTCTTGGTGTTGCCGCGGTAGTTGATGCGGTTGACGTAGGCGCGCTTGCCCGGATCGACGACGAACATGATGTCGACGGTGTGATCCTGGTCGTTAGGCTGTGGCACGCCGTTGACGTTGGCGAAGGTGTAGCCTTCGTTACCCAGACGACGGGTAATGAGGTCGGAAGTGGTGGTCATCACCTTGCGCGAGAACACCTGGCCTGGCTGTACCAGCAGCAGCGACTTGACCTGGTCTTCCGGGACCTTGAGGTCGCCGGAGAGCTTCACGTCACGGACGGTGTACTTCTCGCCTTCATTGATGTTGACGGTGATGTAGACGTGCTTCTTGTCCGGGGTGATGGACACCTGGGTGGACGCGATGTCCATGTTGATGTAGCCGCGGTCCAGGTAGTAGGAGCGCAGGCGCTCGAGGTCACCGGACAGCTTTTCGCGGGCGTACTTGTCGTCGTTCTTGAAGAACGACAGCCAGTTGGTGGTTTTCAGCTCGAACAGCTGGCCCAGGGTTTCGTCGTCGAACACCGTGTTGCCGACCACGTTGATGTGCTGGATCGCAGCGACGGTGCCTTCGTTGATCTTGATCTTCAGGCCGACCCGGTTGCGCGGCTGCGGCACGACTTCGGCGTCGACTTCGGCCGAGTAGCGGCCCTGGGCCACATACTGGCGCTGCAGTTCGTTACGCACGCCTTCGAGCGTCGCGCGCTGGAAGATCTCGCCTTCGGCCAGGCCAGACTGCTTGAGGCCCTTCATCAGGTCTTCGGTGCTGATGGCCTTGTTGCCTTCGATCTCGATGCTGGCGACCGACGGACGCTCGACCACGTTGATGATCAGGACATTGCCGTCGCGATTCAGCTGGATGTCCTGGAAGAAGCCGGTCTTGAACAGCGAGCGGGTGGAGTCGACCAGACGGCGGTCATCGACCTGATCGCCGACGTTCAGCGGCAGGGCGCCGAACACGCTGCCGGCGGAAACCCGCTGCAGGCCGTTGACACGAATATCGGAGATGGTGAAGGACTCGGCGTGAACTTCAGCGATCATCAGTGCGGAGAGGACCGCAGTTAGCAGCAGACGTTTCATGAAGTCCTTTTATTCCAACTGGCAATAAACAACCCGCCGCAAAGAGGCAGCAGGTTTCGCGATTGAGCGAAGCTTTTATAGTCGACCCAGATCGTTGATCAGGGCGAGCAACATCACCCCTATGACCAAACTGATACCGATCTGGACCCCCCAACCCTGCACCCGATCCGAGAGCGGACGACCGCGCGCCCACTCGATCAGGTAGAACAGCAAATGCCCCCCATCCAGTACTGGAATAGGCAGCAAATTCAGAACCCCCAGGCTTATGCTCAGGTAGGCCAGGAAATTCAGGAAATCCCCAACGCCCGACTGGGCTGAAGCGCCCGCCACTTTAGCAATGGTTATCGGTCCGCTCAAGTTTTTTACCGAGAGCTCCCCGAACAGCATTTTCTTCAACGATTCGAGGGTCAGGACACTCATGCTCCAGGTCCGCGAAAGGCCCTCGCCCACGGCCTCAAGCGGGCCGTAGCTGACTTCGCGGAGCATCTGCGGCGGCCATTGCGCGCCTTTTACACCGGCACCCAGATAACCACCGGCTGCCTGCCCTTCGCCCTTGCGCGCCAGCGTTACCGGCAGTTCAAGCTGCGCGCCGTCACGTTCGATGCGCAGATTGACCTTTTGTTCAGGGCGGGCGCGAACGGCATCGACCACCTGCTGCCAGTCAGCCAACGCCACACCATCGAGGGCCAACAGCTTGTCGCCGGTTTTGAGCCCCGCCGCTGCGGCAGGGCCCTTGGGATCGATTTCGGCCAGCACCGGCGTCACTGCCGGGCGCCACGGGCGCAGGCCCAGCGACTGGATCGGGTCGGGCTCATCGACGCCCTTGAGCCAATGGCTCAGCTGGATATCGCGCTGCTGCGGGGCCGTTGCACCCTCATCGAGCACGCCCACGCGCAGGGTGCCGCTCTCGCCGAGGCGACGCACCAGCTGCAGGTTGACGGCCGACCAGCCATTGGTCGGCTCACCATCAACCGAGACAATTTCCTGACCCGCGCTCAAGCCGGCGACGGCCGCCAGGCTGCCCGACTCGACGGCACCGATGACCGGGCGTACCTGCTGGGTGCCGAGCATGGCGATGACCCAGAAGAACAGGATGGCGAGCAGGAAGTTGGCGATGGGGCCGGCGGCAACGATGGCGATGCGCTGGCGTACCGACTTGCGGTTGAACGACTGCTCGATCAGCGCCGGCGGGACCTCGCCTTCGCGCTCGTCGAGCATTTTGACGTAGCCACCCAGGGGGATGGCTGCCACCACGAACTCGGTGCCCTGCCGATCATGCCAACGCAACAGCGGCGTGCCGAAGCCTACCGAGAAGCGCAGTACCTTGACGCCACAGCGCCGCGCCACCCAGAAGTGACCGAACTCGTGAAAAGTGACCAGCACACCCAATGCCACCAGAGTGCCAACAATCATGTACAGCGCAGTCATGTGCTATCTCCGCAAGACGTTCGGTGCTGCCGCTCAGCGGCCGTGGCGCCTCAGCCACTCACGGGACAGCTCCCGCGCACGCTGGTCGGCGGCGAACACCGCATCGAGCGTGGCAACCGGTACCACAGGCTCCTGTTCGAGCACCTGTTCGATCATACCCGCGATCTCCGGGAAGCGGATACGCCGCGCCAGGAACGCGTCCACCGCCACTTCGTTGGCGGCGTTGAGTACCGCTGGCGCACTATTGCCCGCCTCGGCAGCCTGACGCGCCAGGCGCAGGCAAGGGAAGCGCTGTTCGTCGGGGGCCTGGAAATCCAGACGGGCGATGGCGAACAGGTCCAGTGGCGCAACCCCCGAATCGATACGCTCCGGCCAGGCCAGGGCGTTGGCGATCGGGGTACGCATGTCCGGGTTGCCCAGCTGGGCGAGCACCGAGCCATCGACATAGTCGACCAGCGAGTGGATCACGCTTTGCGGGTGCACCACCACTTCCACGGTCGCAGGCGCCGTATCAAACAGCCAGCAGGCCTCGATCAGCTCCAGGCCCTTGTTCATCATGCTGGCCGAGTCGACCGATATCTTGCGCCCCATGGACCAGTTGGGATGGGCGCAGGCTTGTTCAGGCGTGACATCGACCAGCGCCGCCGCAGGCATTTCGCGGAACGGGCCGCCCGAGGCGGTCAGCAGGATGCGCCGCACCCCCACTGCACTCAGGCCGCGGGCGTAGTCGCCAGGCATGCACTGGAAGATCGCATTGTGCTCGCTGTCGATCGGCAACAGCACGGCGCCACTGCGACGCACGGCGTCCATGAACAGCGCGCCGGACATCACCAGCGCTTCCTTGTTGGCCAGCAACACCTTCTTGCCCGCCTCGACCGCCGCCAGGGTTGGACGCAAGCCCGCGGCGCCAACGATGGCCGCCATCACCGCATCCACTTCCGGCGCGGCCGCGACCTGGCACAACCCCGCCTCGCCCTCGAGCACCTCGGTGGCGCAGCCAGCAGCAGCCAAGCCCTCACGCAGACGGTTGGCCGCTTCGGCGCTCGGCACCACGGCGAACGCCGGACGATGGCGCTCGCACAGCGCCAGCAACTCGTCGACACGGGAGTAACCGGTCAGCGCGAATACCTGGTAGCGCTCGGGGTGTCGGGCAATGACATCCAGGGTACTCAGGCCGATGGAGCCGGTAGCACCCAGTACCGTGATGCGCTGCACGGCACTCACAGCACACCCCACTCGGCGGCCCACAGCAGCACGGCGAACATCGGAATGGCCGCGGTCAGGCTGTCGATACGATCCAGCACGCCACCGTGGCCGGGCAGCAGGTTGCTGCTGTCCTTGATCCCTTCGCGGCGCTTGAACATGCTTTCGGTCAGGTCACCGACCACCGAGGACATGACCACCACCACTGCGCCCAGCAAGCCCAGCAGCAACTGGCCAACACTCCAGTCGCGGTACAGGGCGACGCCCAGGCTGATCAGCAGGCTGACGGCCAGCCCACCGTAGACACCTTCCCAGCTCTTGCCCGGGCTGACCTGCGGCGCCAGCTTGCGCTTGCCGAAGGCACGCCCCGAGAAGTAGGCACCGATGTCGGCGGCCCAGACCAGCACCATGACCGCCAGGATCAGCCAATTGCCCTGCGGCCAGTGCTTGAGCAGCACCAACCCCTGCCAGGCCGGCAACAGGATCAGCAGGCCGATCAGCAAACGACAGGCGGCGCTGGTCCACAGCTCGTTGCTGCGCGGGTAGGTCAGCACCAGCCAAGTGGCCAGCGCCCACCAGATCACCGAAGCCCCCAGCACCCAGGGCGCGAGGTCGGGCATGAGATAGAGCAGCATCAGCGCGCCAGCGACCACCGCGGCATAGGCAATGCGCAGCGGCTGGGCCACCAGCCCGGCCAACCGCGCCCACTCCCAGGCACCCAGCGTGACCACGAAGCCGATGAACAAGGCGAAATCCCCACCGTTGAGCAGGAAGAAACCACCCAGCGCGACCGGCAACAGGATCAGCGCAGTAATGATGCGTTGTTTAAGCATTAAGCACGGGCTCCGGCTTCGACCTGCTCGCTGGTCTTACCGAAGCGGCGCTGGCGCGAAGCGAAATCGGCCAGCGCGTTACGCATGGCCTCGTGTTTGAAGTCCGGCCAGAACAGGTCGGAGAAGTACAGCTCGGCATAGGCCAGCTGCCACAGCAGGAAGTTGCTGATGCGCCGCTCGCCGCCGGTGCGGATGCACAGGTCGGGCAACGGCAGGTCGCCGGTGGCCAGGCACGTCTGCAACAGCTCGGGGGTGATGTCGTCCGGGCGCAGATGACCGGCCTGGACTTCCCGCGCCAGGCGTTGGGCCGCCTGGGCGATATCCCACTGACCACCGTAGTTGGCGGCAATCTGCAGGATGAACCGATTGCTGCCGGCGGTGGCTGCCTCGGCCTCGCGCATCGCTGCTTGCAGCTCAGGATGGAAGCGCGATCGGTCGCCAATGATGCGCAGGCTGATGTTGTTGTCATTCAACCGCTTGGCCTCGCGGCGCAGTGCAGAGAAGAACAACTCCATCAACGCCCCGACCTCTTCGGCCGGACGCTGCCAGTTCTCGCTGGAGAAGGCGAACAGAGTCAGTACTTCAACCCCGGACTCGGCGCAGACTTCGATGACCGCACGCACGGCATCGACACCCGCCTTGTGCCCGGCAACGCCGGGCAAAAGGCGCTTCTTCGCCCAGCGATTGTTGCCATCCATGATGATCGCGACGTGACGCGGCACCGAAGACGGTGCCGCCAGCTTGGTCTTTTCCATTAAAAAACCTCGGCCTTAGACGGCCAACAGGTCCTTTTCCTTGGCTTTGTACGCGGCGTCGATTTCGGCGACGAACTTGTCGGTCAACTTCTGGATTTCGTCAGCGGCGCGACGCTCTTCGTCTTCGCTGATTTCCTTGTCCTTGGTCAGCTTCTTCAAGTCGGCAAGGGCATCGCGACGCACGTTGCGCACGGCAACCTTGGCATCTTCGGCAACGCCGCTGGCCTGCTTGGTGTAACCCTTGCGGGTTTCCTCGGTCAGGGCCGGCATCGGTACACGGATGGTGGTACCGGCGCTGGACGGGTTCAGGCCCAGGTCGGAGGTCAGGATGGCCTTCTCGATGGCTGCGCTGAGGTTCTTGTCGTGCGCGACGATCTTCAGGGTGCGGGCATCTTCGACGGTGATCGCGGCCACCTGGTTCAGCGGCATGTCGCTACCCCAGGCCGAGACCTTGACGCTGTCCAGGATGCTTGGGTGGGCACGGCCGGTGCGGATGGCAGCCAGGTGGCGACCCAGCGCCTCGATGGACTTGCCCATGCGGTCCTGGGCGTCTTTCTTGATGTCGTTGATCATTTCTGAACTTCCTCGATCAGGGTTCCTTCAGCGCCGCCGTGCACGATGTTCAGCAGGGCGCCGGGCTTATTCATGTTGAAGACACGCAGCGGCATCTTGTGGTCGCGGCACAGACAGATTGCCGTCAGGTCCATTACCCCCAGCTTGCGATCCAGCACTTCATCGTAGGTCAGATGATCGAACTTCTCGGCATGCGGGTCTTTGAATGGATCTGCAGTGTATACACCATCGACCTTGGTTGCTTTCAATACTACGTCGGCATCGATTTCGATGGCGCGCAGGCAAGCGGCAGAGTCGGTGGTAAAGAACGGGTTGCCGGTACCGGCAGCGAAGATCACCACTTCTTTCGCGTTCAGGTGGCGCATGGCTTTGCGGCGATCATAGTGATCGGTCACACCGACCATGGAGATGGCCGACATGACGATGGCGGTGATGTTCGCACGCTCCAGCGCGTCGCGCATGGCCAGGGCGTTCATCACGGTTGCCAGCATGCCCATGTGGTCGCCGGTGACACGGTCCATGCCGGCTGCGCTGAGCGCCGCACCACGGAACAGGTTGCCACCACCGATCACCAGACCGACCTGAACACCGATACCGACCAGTTGGCCGACTTCCAGCGCCATGCGATCCAGGACCTTGGGGTCGATCCCGAACTCTTCCGAGCCCATCAGGGCCTCGCCGCTCAGTTTGAGTAGAATGCGTTTATAGCGAGCCTGATAACCACTGCCCTGCTGAGCCATTGCGAATCTCTCCTGCGGCGTTTGTAAAATTCTGGCGGGCTGTTTCAGCCTGCGCGTAACTCTAGCGTGACGCAGCTTCTGCGTCAGCGAGCAGCGGTTGGGTAAACCGCTGCCGCTTTGACAAAGAGGCTGCGCGCGTGAGCGGGCAGCCTCTTTGGGGCGACAGACGAGTCTGTCTTACTGCTTGGCAGCAGCCAGCTGAGCAGCAACTTCTTCAGCGAAGTTGTCGACTGGCTTCTCGATGCCTTCGCCTACTTTGAAGTAGGTGAAGGAAACGATTTCAGCACCGGCTTTCTTGGCCAGCTCGCCGACTTTGACTTCCGGGTTCATGACGAAGGCCTGCTCTTTCAGCGACGCTTCGGCTTTGAACTTGGAAATACGGCCGTTAACCATGTTCTCAACGATGTTTTCCGGCTTGCCGGCGATCTTGTCGGCGTTCAGCTGCAGGAAGACGTTCTTCTCGCGCTCGATGGCCTCGACGGAGATTTCCGACGCATCCAGGAACTCTGGGTTCGACGCTGCAACGTGCATGGCGATGTTCTTGGCCAGCTCGACGTCGCCGCCTTTCAGGACAACGACAGCACCGATCTTGTTGCCGTGCAGGTAGGCACCGACAACGTCACCCTCAACGCGCACCAGGCGACGGATGTTGACGTTCTCGCCGCACTTGGCAACCAGGGCTTCACGAGCGGTTTCGCGGGAAGCGATCAGCGGAGCGGCTTCGGTCAGCTTCTGAGCGAAGGCTTCTTCAACGCTTTCAGCGACGAAGTTCTTGAAGTCGTCTTGCAGGGCCAGGAAGTCGGTCTGCGAGTTCACTTCCAGCAGAACGGCGGCTTTACCGTCGGTCTTGACTGCGATAGCGCCTTCAGCGGCAACGTTGCCGGCTTTCTTGGCGGCCTTGATGGCGCCCGAAGCACGCATGTCGTCGATGGCTTTTTCGATGTCGCCGCCGGCCTTTTCCAGGGCCTTCTTGCAATCCATCATGCCTTCGCCGGTACGCTCGCGCAGTTCTTTGACCAGCGCTGCAGTAATTGCTGCCATTTCAAAATCCTCTTGGAAAGTTTTTCAACCATTCCACCCGCTCTTCACGGGCGTTAAATTCTGCAAATCCGCTGCTTTTATGCATCAGCGCGCCCATGATGCGGGGCCGTTGCTGACAGCAGGATTTCAAGGTGGCAAAAAGGGGGCCTAGCCCCCTTTTTGCGTGCCAAGTAGACGCTAAGCGTCAATTACTCAGCAGCAGGTGCAGCCGCTTCTTCAACGTAGACTTCGGTGCCGCCAGCAACGTTGTTGCGGCCGCGAATGACGGCGTCAGCCATCGAAGTCATGTACAGCTCGATGGCGCGGATGGCGTCGTCGTTACCTGGAATGACGTAGTCAACGCCTTCTGGGCTGCTGTTGGTATCGACAACGCCGATAACCGGGATGCCCAGCTTGTTGGCTTCGGTGATCGCGATGCGCTCGTGATCAACGTCGATAACGAACAGTGCGTCAGGCAGACCGCCCATGTCCTTGATACCACCCAGGCTGCGGTCCAGTTTTTCCAGATCGCGCGAACGCATCAGGGCTTCTTTCTTGGTCAGCTTGGCGAAGGTGCCATCTTCGGCCTGGACTTCCAGGTCGCGCAGACGCTTGATCGAAGCACGAATGGTCTTGTAGTTGGTCAGCATGCCGCCCAACCAGCGGTGGTCAACGTATGGCGAACCGCAACGAGCTGCTTGCTCGGCGACGATCTTGCCGGCGGAACGCTTGGTGCCGACGAACATGATCTTGTTCTTGCCCTGGGCCAGGCGCTCGACGAACGACAGAGCGTCGTTGAACATCGGCAGGGTTTTTTCCAGGTTGATGATGTGGATCTTGTTACGCGCGCCGAAAATGTACTTGCCCATTTTCGGGTTCCAGTAACGGGTCTGGTGGCCGAAGTGCACACCGGCCTTCAGCATATCGCGCATGTTGACTTGGGACATGATAGTTCCTTGATAAGTCGGGTTGGGCCTCCACGCATCCCAATGACCAACCCGCGAATCCGTGGATTCGGGGCACCCAGGTCATCGTGTCGACACGTGTGTGGGTTTGAGCTTACGGAGGTCATCCCCCGAAAGCGGCGCATTTTATACCACAGAGTACGAACGAACGGAACCCGCATGATGCTTCGTCCGTCAGCGGCTTTTGCAGCGGCCCCGCTTTGGGGCCAGAATGCCTTCAATAGACCGCCGGAACTACCGGTTTATCCCGACAGATCGCCACCGCGCTCTGTTAGAATCCGGCCTTTCCCGTTTGTTTGCGCCGTACGCGGCGCCGTAGAGAGCCTGTTCATGACCGTTACCATCAAGACTGCAGAAGACATCGAGAAGATGCGCATTGCCGGCCGCCTGGCCGCCGAAGTGCTGGAAATGATCGAAGCGCACGTCAAGCCCGGTGTCACCACCGAAGAGCTCGACCGCCTGTGCCATGACTACATCGTCAACGTCCAGCAGGCGATCCCGGCGCCGCTCAACTACAAAGGCTTCCCCAAGTCGATCTGCACCTCGATCAACCATGTGGTATGCCACGGCATCCCCAACGAGAAGCCGCTCAAGGACGGTGACACCATCAACATCGATGTCACCGTGATCAAGGACGGCTACCACGGCGACACCAGCCGCATGTTCCACGTCGGCACCGTCGCCCCCTGGGCCGAGCGCCTGTCGCAGGTCACCCAGGAGTGCCTGTACAAGGCCATCGAACTGGTCAAGCCGGGCTGCCGCCTGGGCGATATCGGCGAAGTGATCCAGAAACACGCCGAGAAGAACGGTTTCTCGGTGGTCCGCGAGTTCTGCGGCCACGGCATCGGCAAGGTGTTCCACGAAGAGCCGCAGATCCTGCACTACGGTCGCGCTGGCACCGGCATGGAACTCAAGGAAGGCATGACCTTCACCATCGAGCCGATGATCAACCAGGGCAAGGCCGACACCAAGGTACTGGGCGACGGCTGGACCGCCATCACCAAGGACCGCAAGCTCTCCGCCCAGTGGGAACACACCCTGGTGGTGACCGCCACCGGCTACGAGGTGTTCACCCTGCGCAAGGACGACACCCTGCCGCGCACCTCGGCCTGATATTCATACACAGGAACGCGACTCGATGCCCCAGGTGGATCCCGAGCTGTTCGACCGTGGCCAGTTCCAGGCGGAACTGGCACTCAAGGCAAGCCCCATCGCCGCTTTCAAGAAAGCCATTCGCATGGCCGGCGAGGTGCTCGACAAGCGTTTCCGTGAAGGCCGCGAGATTCGCCGGCTGATCGAGGACCGCGCCTGGTTCGTCGACAACATCCTGCAGCAGGCCTGGCACCAGTTCAGCTGGGGCCAAGCGGACGGCATCGCCCTGGTGGCGGTCGGCGGCTACGGGCGTGGCGAGTTGCACCCCTGGTCGGACATCGACCTCTTGATCCTGCTCGACGCCGCCGAGCACGAGCAGTACCGCGACGCCATCGAACGCTTCCTCACCCTGCTGTGGGACATCGGCCTGGAAGTCGGCCAGAGCGTGCGCACCGTGGACGAGTGCGCCGAGCAGGCCCGGGCCGACCTCACGGTCATCACCAACCTGATGGAAAGCCGCACCATTGCCGGCCCCGAGTCGCTGCGCCAGCGCATGCTGGAAGTCACCAGCACCGAGCACATGTGGCCGAGCAAGGAGTTCTTCCTGGCCAAGCGCGCCGAACTCAAGGCACGCCACCACAAGTACAACGACACCGAGTACAACCTCGAGCCCAATGTCAAAGGTGGGCCAGGCGGGCTGCGCGACATCCAGACCGTGCTGTGGGTGGCGCGCCGCCAGTACGGCACCCTGAACCTGCACGCGCTGGCCGGCGAAGGCTTCCTGCTGGAGAGCGAGAACGAGTTGTTGGCCTCGTCGCAGGCCTTCCTCTGGCGCGTGCGCTACGCCCTGCACATGCTTGCCGGGCGCGCCGAAGATCGCCTGCTGTTCGACCACCAGCGCAGCATCGCCACGTTGCTGGGCTACAGCGACGAAAACCCCAAGCGCGCCATCGAGCAGTTCATGCAGCAGTACTACCGGGTGGTGATGAGCATCAGCCAGTTGTGCGACCTGATCATCCAGCACTTCGAGGAAGTGATCCTCGCCGATGACGACAGTGGCAGCACCACACCGCTCAATGCCCGCTTCCGCCTGCACGACGGCTATATAGAAGCCGTAAGCCCCAACGTGTTCCGCCGTACGCCGTTCGCCATGCTCGAGATCTTCGTGCTGATGGCCCAGCACCCCGAAATCAAGGGGGTACGCGCCGACACCGTGCGCCTGCTGCGCGAACACCGCCACCTGATCGACGACAAGTTCCGCCACGACATTCGCAACACCAGCCTGTTCATCGAGCTGTTCAAGTGCGAGATCGGCATCCACCGCAACCTGCGCCGGATGAACCGCTACGGCATTCTCGGCCGCTACCTGCCGGAGTTCGGCCTGATCGTCGGGCAGATGCAGCACGACCTGTTCCACATTTATACGGTCGATGCGCACACCCTCAACCTGATCAAGCACCTGCGCAAACTGCAGTACACCCCGGTTTCGGAAAAATTCCCGCTGGCCAGCAAGCTCATGGGGCGCCTGCCCAAATCCGAGCTGATCTACCTGGCCGGGCTGTACCATGACATCGGCAAGGGCCGCCAGGGCGACCACTCCGAGCTGGGCGCCGTCGACGCGCAAGCGTTCTGCGAGCGCCACCAGCTACCCGCCTGGGACAGCCGCCTGATCGTCTGGCTGGTGCTGAACCACCTGGTGATGTCCACCACCGCCCAGCGCAAAGACCTCTCCGACCCGCAGGTGATCAACGATTTCGCCCTGCATGTCGGCGACGAGACACGCCTGGACTACCTCTACGTGCTGACCGTGGCCGACATCAATGCCACCAACCCCAGCCTGTGGAACTCCTGGCGCGCCAGCCTGCTGCGCCAGCTCTACACCGAAACCAAGCGCGCGCTGCGCCGCGGCCTGGAAAACCCGCTGGACCGCGAAGAGCAGATCCGTCAGACACAAACCGCAGCACTGGACATCCTGGTGCGCGAAGGCACCGATCCGGACGACGTGGAACAGCTCTGGTCGCAACTGGGCGATGACTATTTCCTCAAGCACAACGCCGCCGATGTAGCCTGGCACACCGACGCGATTCTCCAGCAGCCGGCCGATGGCGGCCCGCTGGTGCTGATCAAGGAAACCACCCAACGCGAGTTCGAGGGCGGCACGCAGATCTTCATCTACGCCCCCGACCAGCACGACTTCTTCGCCGTGACCGTAGCCGCGATGTCGCAGCTCAACCTGAACATTCACGACGCGCGCATCATCACTTCGAGCAGCCAGTTCACCCTCGACACCTACATCGTGCTCGACAACGACGGCGGCTCGATCGGCGACAACCCGCAGCGGGTCAAACAGATCCGCGACGGCCTGACCGAAGCCCTGCGCAACCCTGAGGACTACCCGACCATCATCCAGCGCCGGGTGCCGCGCCAGCTCAAGCATTTCGACTTTCCACCCCAGGTGACCATCCTCAACGACGCCCAGCGCCCGGTGACCATCCTCGAGATCACCGCCCCTGACCGCCCCGGCCTGCTGGCACGGATCGGGCGGATCTTCCTGGAGTTCGACCTGTCGCTGCAGAACGCCAAGATCGCCACCCTGGGCGAACGCGTGGAAGACGTGTTCTTCATCACCGATGCCGACAACCAGCCGCTGTCCGACCCGCAGCTGTGCAGCCGCCTGCAGGAAGCCATCGTCCAGCAGCTGCAGGCCGGCCAGGCCAGCGACGCCAGCCCTACCCGCATGACCTTTTGACGATTACGAGACCTTGCGCCGATGAACCATGCCTTGACCCAGCTTCAGCCCTACCCGTTCGAGAAACTGCGCGCCCTGCTGGGCACCGTACAACCGGCAGCGGACAAACGCGCCATCGCCCTGTCGATCGGTGAGCCGAAGCATGCATCGCCGGCATTCGTCGCCCAAGCCATGGCCGACAACCTCGACAAGCTGGCGGTGTACCCGAGCACCATCGGCCTGCCCGCCCTGCGCCAGGCCATCGGCCAGTGGTGTGAGCGGCGTTTCGGCGTGCCGGCCGGCTGGCTCGATGCCGACCGCCATATCCTGCCGGTCAACGGCACCCGCGAGGCGCTGTTCGCCTTCACCCAGGCCGTGGTCAACCGTGCCGATGACGGCCTGGTGGTCAGCCCCAACCCGTTCTACCAGATCTACGAAGGCGCGGCGCTGCTGGCCGGCGCCACCCCACATTACCTGCCGTGCCTGGAAGACAATGGCTTCAACCCCGACTTCGACGCCGTGCCGGCCGAAGTCTGGAAGCGCTGCCAGATCCTGTTCCTGTGCTCGCCGGGCAACCCCACCGGTGCGCTGGTGCCGATGGACACCCTGAAGAAGCTGATCGCCCTGGCCGACGAGCACGATTTCGTGATCGCCGCCGACGAGTGCTACAGCGAGCTGTACTTCGACGAAGACGCACCGCCACCGGGCCTGCTGAGCGCCTGCGCCGAGCTTGGCCGCAGTGACTTCAAGCGCTGCGTGGTGTTCCACAGCCTGTCCAAGCGCTCCAACCTGCCAGGCCTGCGCTCGGGCTTCGTGGCCGGCGACGCCAGCATCATCAAGCCGTTTTTGCTGTACCGCACCTACCACGGCTGCGCCATGCCGGTGCAGACCCAACTGGCCAGCGTTGCCGCCTGGCAAGACGAGGCCCATGTGCGCGAGAACCGCGACCAGTACCGCGCCAAGTACGATGCCGTGCTCGACATCCTGCAGCCGGTGATGGACGTTCAGCGCCCGGACGGCAGCTTCTACCTGTGGGCCAAGGTGCCGGGTAACGACGATGCCGCCTTCACCCGCGACCTGTTCGAAGCCGAGCACGTGACCGTGGTGCCAGGTTCTTACCTGTCCCGTGAAGTGGATGGCGTCAACCCGGGTGCCGGGCGCGTGCGCATGGCGCTGGTCGCGCCGCTGGCCGAATGCATCGAGGCGGCCGAGCGCATCCGCGCGTTCCTGAGCAAGCGTTGAACACTAGGGTTTGTGCGAAAAGTCGCCGAGCGGCGATCAGGCAAGGCGAAAACAGGCGAGGAAGCGGAGTTGACTGGTTGTCAATGAGCATTCCGAGCCTGTTTTCAACGCAGCATGATCGTCGCGCAGGCACTTTTCGTACAAAGCCTAGGATGGCCTGCCATCCGCCCAAGATATAACTACTGCATGGCCTGCACGGCCTTGACCAATGCTCTGGCCTCCTTCAACCAGGAGTCCAGAGCATGATCGAACTCATCAACTGCAGGGCCCACGGCCCTGCCCATCACTACCGCCAGAAACGCTCCCTGGGGTATGCCGACAAATTCTGGCCAGCCGCCAGCACCCTGCGCATCACCTTCGTCAACCAGCCCCGCGCATCCCTCAAGCAAGCAATCTTCAACGCGGCCTGCCAATGGCTGCAGTTCGTCAATCTGCGCTTCGAACTGGTCGATGACGAAACCTTCGACGCGCAGATCAAGATCCATACCGGTGGCAGCGTCACCTCGAACTACTCGATGTTCGGCACCGACGCCCGCAGGAGTGCGGGCGCATCGATGGTACTAGGCGTGACACCGGACATGGACAGCTTCGAACGCACGGTCCTCCACGAGTTCGGCCATGCCCTGGGCATGGAACATGAACACCAGCACCCCGAAGCCGAGATCCCCTGGGACATTCCGAAGGTCTACGCCTACTACGCCGCCAAGGGCCATGACCGCGCGACCGTGGATGAGGCTGTGCTGGGCAAGGTCAACAGCCCGAGCATGGCCAAGCTGCCCTACGACCGCACCTCGATCATGCATTATCCAATCGATCAGGCACTTACCTTGGGCGACTGGGAGGTCGGCATCAACTCGCAGATCAGCGAGAAGGACAAAGCCTTCATGCGCATGACCTACCCGCACTGATACGGCTTTGGGCATTGCGCCATCGTGGCACCTGCGCCGCTCGACGAGGTGCCACGCCCTGGGCTGGCCGGCGGCTTGTCCAAGCTGAAAAAACCACCGTCGGGCAAGGCGCGTCCTGTCAGATATCGTCCAGCGATATGCACCGCTCCTGCCCGACCACCAAATCGGATAGTGCGCCTCCATTCAATCGAAAAGGTGCTCACCGATGACCGATGTACTTCTGGCCAACGCGCTCTATCGCCTGCGCGACAAACTGCACACTGGGCCTGCAGCCTCCAGCATCCGCAAGAAACGCTCCCTGGGCGTCCACTCGACCTTCTGGCAGCCCGGGCAATCGCTCAGGATATCCTTCACCGGCACCCCTGATCCGTGGCTGAAAAGGGCGATTTTCCAGACGGCCAGCCAATGGCTCGAGCATGCATACCTGCAGTTCGAGCTCGTCGACGACAACGATGAACGCGCCGAAATCCGCATCCGCACCGACGTCGCCGAAAACGTCAACTACAGCTTGCTGGGACGCGATTCCCTATTCGTCACGGGCGCCAGCATGGCGTTAGGCGTAAGCCTGTCCGACCCCCTGTTCGACCAGATCGTGCTGCATGAATTTGGCCATGCACTGGGCATGGAGCACGAGCATCAACATCCTCATGCCCATATTCCATGGAACCTCGACGCCTTGAGCCAAGGGCTGGCACAGGCCCTGAGCCAGGAGACGAACGATCCGCAGGAGCTGCTGGCAGCCATCGAGACAGAGCTCACCACTCAGTTCCTGCCCCTTGCCGAAGACGACGTACAACCGCTGCTGCCCTACGACGTAGAGTCGATCATGCACTACCCCATCCGGCAGGCGCATACCTGGGGCAACTGGGAAGTCGGGCAGAACACCAAGCTCAGCCAGAAAGACAAACGCTTCATGCGCCTGGTCTATCCAGCGCCAGGTCAGAACGGCTGCCGCAAATGAGCGTATTGCACCTGACTGACGCCGCCGGGCGGATTCGGGCCTTCCTGGTGCGCTGAGCCACCCAGAAACCAGTACCGACCAGCAGGGCAATCCGACGAAATCGAATTGCCCTGCCGTCCAGGGTGAAAACGCCAATCTCGGACTCAGCCAGACCGGCCGTAGAGCCACGCCTCCTCTATCACAGATGAGGCAATAGCCTTGCAGCATTATCTAACGCAGCTGCCCCGCCCGATGCGCCCATTCTCGCAAGCTCCAGCAAATGAGGAACGCATCAATGCAAGACATCCTTTTTGAAGCCTCAATCGAAAAACGACTGAAAGCGTATCGCGTACCGAGCGCACCACGCAGCTCGCGCAAGAAACGCTCAATTGGCGACCATACAACTTTCTGGGGGGTGGGCAGCACGCTCAGGATTTCTTTTGCCGGCCACCCTGAAGAAGACCTGAAGCAGGCGATCGTCGCAGTAGCACGAGCATGGCTGGTGCATGCCAACCTGGACTTCGAACTGGTCGATGATGATGACCAGACCGCCGATATCAGGATCGACACAGCTGTGCCGCCTGCCTTCAACGAAAGCGTGCTCGGTCTTGGCGCGCGGGACATGGACGGCCCCAGCATGAGCCTGGGTGCCCGGCCCGCCGATGAGCATTTCAGGCGTATCGTGCTGCATGAGTTCGGTCATGCCCTGGGCATGGATCACGAGCATCAGCACCCAATGGCCAACATTCCATGGGACTTCGATGCGCTGCGTGCCCTGCTCGCTGAACGCCTCGCGCCAGAGGCAACGAGCGATGAAGAGCTCGAAGCGATGATCGAGGAAACGATCGAAAGCAATTATCTACCCGTTACGTCACAGGATGTCGTCACACTGGATTACGATCCGGCCTCGATCATGCACTACCCGGTCAAACAGGAGTTGACGCTAGGGGATTGGCAAATGCCCGGAAATGACGAGCTCAGCGCCAAGGACAAACAGTTCATGCGCATGGCCTACCCTGGGCGGGAGAACATCGAAGTGTGACGCGCGGTTGCCGGCCAGTCATTTCCCGCCGGGAGTGGCTGGCACGACCACGCCCCCTACCTGACTGCACCGAGGTTTGCTTCACTCATGTCCAGTTCGCCCAACACTTGGCGCACCACCTCATCCCCCACCAAGTGCTGGCGGTGCAGGTTGTACAGCTCCAGCCGCTGCGCCCGCAGTGCACGCAACCGTAAACGACGCTCCAGCAGGTCCATCTGCTCGGCCAGGGCACGGGCCTCGGCGCTGTCGTTGTAACTGTCGAGCTCATCCCGGTACTCAGCCATCAACCGCGCCTTGAGCTCGACCGCCAGGGCGGCCTGGGCGGCGTCCTGCGGTGCGTTGGCGTCGGTCACCTCTTCTGCCTCCAATGCATGGATCGCAGCCTCCGCCGTGCGTCGCCAGGCTTCCTGAACTTCCTGGTGCAGACGCTCATCCGGGCTCCGGGTAACGCCGCGCAGCAGGATGGGCAAGGCAATCACGGCACTGACCAGCGACAACAAGATCACCCCGGCGGCAATGAAGATCAGCAGGTCGCGCTCAGGGAAGGCCTGGCCGGCCCCGATCAGCAACGGAATCGACATCACACCGGCCAGGGTCACCGCCCCGCGTACCCCACCCAGGGTCAACAGCCAGCACGACCGCGCGGTCGGCATCAGCACCAGCGCCGGCTTGCCGCGCCAGCGCCGCACCACGCCGATGGCACGCCAGATGCTCTGCACCCAGACGAAGCGCAGCAACACCAGCGCGGCGAAAATCGCCAGCACGTCCAGACAGCGCCAGGCCAACGCCGGCCAGACGGTCGGCTCGTGACTGACCACCGCCTTGATGATGTCCGGCAATTGCAGGCCCAGCAGCAGGAAGATCAGGCCATTGAAGGCGAATTCGAGCAACGACCAGACACTGCGGTTGAGCAGGCGCGTGCTGGTCTGGCGGGGTAGCAGGTCGAGCCAGCTCTGCATCATGCCGGCGGCCACCGCCGAAAGAATGCCCGACACCCCAAGGCGCTCGGCCAGCACATAGGCGGCGAACGGCAGCAGCAACATGAACACCACGTGGGTGGCCGGGTCGTCCCAGCCGCGGGTGATCATCCACATGCGCAGGCGCCCCACCAGCCAGCTCAGGACCACACCCACCGCCAGGCCACCAAGGGCGACAAGGACGAAGGTGAGGCTGGCTTCGGTCAGAGAGAACACCCCGGTGATGGCCGCGACCAGGGCGAACTTGAAGGTCACCAGGCCCGAGGCGTCGTTCATCAGCGCCTCGCCCTGGAGCATGTGCATCAGTGGTGTGGGCAAACGATCCTGGGCGATGGCCGAGACCGCCACAGCATCGGTGGGCGACAACACCGCCGCCAGGGCGAAGGCGACGGCCAGCGGAATACTCGGCAGCAACCAATGGATGAAGTAACCCGCGCCGACCACGGTGAACAACACCAACCCCACCGCCAGCGCCACCACCGGCCCGCGGATGCGCCACAGCTCGCGCTTGGGCATGCGCCAGCCATCAGCGAACAGTAGCGGCGGCAGGAACAGGAACAGAAACAGTTCCGGGTCCAGCGCCACATGCAGGCCCAGGGTAGGCCAGGCCAGCAAGGCACCTGCGCCGATCTGCACCAACGGCAACGGCAGCGGCACCACGCGCCCCACCAGTTTCGACAGGCTCACCAGCATCAGCAGGATTAGGACGGTATAGGCTGACTGCATCGGCAAGCTTCCTGTTAATCGAAAAACGACAGCGGGGCGAAACATCGCCATTGAAACAATATGTTAGCGGCGACCGGCTATGCTGGACCGCTCCACAATAGTCGCAGCCAGGCCAAGAATATGTAACACAATGCTACCCGCACGCGAATGACACACCTCAAGCCGTGCCATCTGGCCCGCAGCCGTGGCGCCAGCATCCTTGATATCGCATAATCGCCCCCACCCAGTCTTCAAGGAGCATCGGGGACGCCCGGCCAGGCCCGGCAGCCCCAGGCATTCAATGGCTTACACTCTCTACGGCATCAAAGCCTGCGACACCATGAAAAAGGCGCGTACCTGGCTCGAAGACAAGGCCATCGCCTACGAATTCCACGATTACAAAACCCAAGGCATCGACCGTGACAGCCTGAACCGCTGGTGCGACGAACACGGCTGGGAAGTCATCCTCAACCGTGCCGGCACCACCTTCCGCAAGCTGGACGACGCCAGCAAGGCAGACCTCGACCAGGCCAAGGCCGTCGAACTGATGCTGGCCCAGCCGTCGATGATCAAACGCCCGGTGCTGGACCTTGGCGCGCGCACCCTGGTCGGTTTCAAGCCCGACCTGTACGCCGCTGCCCTGGCCTGAGCCCCTACCCTATTTCGCACGAGGTAATCACATGTCCAATACCCTGTTCAGCCTGGCCTTCGGTGTCGGCACCCAGAACCGCCAGGGCGCCTGGCTGGAAGTCTTCTACGCGCAGCCTTTGCTCAATCCATCCGCCGAGCTGGTCGCCGCCATCGCGCCGATCCTTGGCTATGAAGGTGGCAACCAGGCCATCGCCTTCAGCAACGCCCAGGCCGCGCAACTGGCCGAGGCCCTGAAAGGCGTCGATGCCGCCCAGGCCGCCCTGCTGACCCGCCTGGCCGAGAGCCACAAGCCGCTGGTCGCCACCGTGCTGGCCGAAGACGGTGCCCTGGCGTCCACCCCAGAGGCGTACCTCAAGCTGCACCTGCTGTCGCACCGCCTGGTCAAGCCACACGGTGTCTCGCTGGCCGGCATCTTCCCGCTGCTGCCGAACGTGGCCTGGACCAACCAGGGCGCGGTCGACCTGGCCGAGCTGGCCGAGCTGCAACTGGAAGCGCGCCTGAAGGGCGAACTGCTGGAAGTGTTCTCGGTGGACAAGTTCCCGAAGATGACCGACTACGTCGTACCGGCCGGCGTGCGTATCGCCGATGCCGCACGTGTGCGCCTGGGTGCCTACATCGGCGAAGCCACCACCATCATGCACGAAGGCTTCGTCAACTTTAACGCCGGCACCGAAGGCCCGGGCATGATCGAAGGCCGCGTCTCCGCTGGCGTATTCGTCGGCAAGGGCTCGGACCTGGGCGGCGGCTGCTCGACCATGGGCACCCTGTCCGGTGGCGGCAACATCGTCATCAAGGTCGGCGAAGGCTGCCTGATCGGCGCCAACGCCGGTATCGGCATCCCGCTGGGTGATCGCAACACCGTGGAAGCCGGCCTGTACATCACCGCCGGTACCAAGGTGAACCTGCTGGACGAGAACAACCAGTTGGTCAAGGTGGTCAAGGCCCGTGACCTGGCCGGCCAGACCGACCTGCTGTTCCGCCGCAACTCGCTCAACGGCGCAGTGGAGTGCAAGACCCACAAGTCGGCCATCGAGCTGAACGAGGCGCTGCACGCCCACAACTGAAAACCAGCGAGTTCGAAGTGATAAGATCGGGGCTGGCCGCAAGGCCCGCCCCGATTTTTCATTCCAGGCCCCGCGAACATGTTCCAGCCCTCCCCCTGGCGTGCCGACTTCCCCGCCATCGCCGCCCTGCAACGCCAGCACCAGACCTACCTGGACAGCGCCGCGACCACGCAGAAACCGCAGGCCCTGATCGACGCCCTGAGCCACTATTACGGCCATGGCGCGGCCAACGTGCACCGTGCCCAGCACCTGCCGGGCGCCCTCGCCACCCAAGCCTTCGAAGCCAGCCGTGACAAAGCCTGCGCCTGGCTCAATGCCGCCGACTCACGGCAGATCGTCTTCACCCATGGCGCCACTTCAGCGCTGAACCTGCTGGCCTATGGCCTGGAGCACCGCTTCGAGGCTGGCGACGAGATTGCCGTCAGCGCCCTGGAGCACCACGCCAACCTGCTGCCGTGGCAGCAGCTGGCGCAACGTCGTCAAGTGCGCCTGGTGGTGTTGCCGGTGAATGAACACGGCCAGGTCGATCTGGACCAGGCCCTGCAGTTGATCGGCCCACGGACTCGCCTGCTCGCCATCAGCCAACTGTCCAACGTGCTCGGCACCTGGCAACCCCTGGCACCGCTGCTGGCGCACGCCCAGGCCCAGGGCGCGCTGACCGTGGTCGACGGCGCCCAGGGCGTGGTGCATGGCCGCCACGATGTGCAGCAACTGGGCTGCGACTTCTACGTGTTCTCCAGCCACAAACTGTACGGCCCCGACGGTGTCGGCGTGCTGTATGGCCGGCAGCAGGCCCTGGCGCTGCTGCGCCACTGGCAGTTCGGTGGCGAAATGGTGCAACTGGCCGAGTACCAGAGCGCCAGTTTCCGCCCCGCGCCGCTGGGCTTCGAGGCCGGTACGCCGCCCATCGCCAGTGTCATCGCCCTGGGGGCGACCCTGGATTACCTGGCCAGCCTCGATGGCGAGGCCGTCGCCCGCCATGAAACCGGCCTGCACCAGCAACTGCTGCGGGGCCTGGGGGATCGCGAAGGTATTCGCCTGCTGGGTTCGCCACAGGCAGCGCTGGCCAGCTTCATCGTCGAAGGCGTGCACAACGCCGACATCGCCCACCTGCTGACCGAACAGGGCATTGCCGTGCGGGCCGGTCATCATTGCGCCATGCCGTTGCTCAAGGGCATGGGGCTGGAAGGGGCGATCCGTGTATCGCTGGGGCTGTACAACGACAGCGATGACCTGCAGCGCTTCTTCGACGCGCTCGACCAAGGCCTGGAGCTGCTGCGATGAGCCTGTCGCCAGAAGCCAGCCAGGCGCTGGAGAGTTTCGAGCAGGCGCGCGGCTGGGAGCAGCGGGCACGGCTGCTGATGCAGTGGGGGGATCGGCTGCAAGCGCTGGACGACACTGAGAAAACCGAGGCCAACCGGGTGCATGGGTGCGAGAGCCTGGTGTGGCTGGTGGCCGCGCAAGAAAACGGCCAGTGGCGGTTCAAGGCCAGCAGTGATGCGCGGTTGTTGCGCGGTTTGCTGGCGCTGTTGCTGGTAAGGGTGCAGGGGCTGGCCAGTGATGAATTGGCCAAAGTGGATCTGGGCGACTGGTTCAGCCAACTGGGGTTGGAGCGCCAACTATCGCCATCGCGCAGCAATGGGCTGCATGCGGTGTTGCAGCGGATGGCTGAGCTCCAGCGCTAAAACCATCGCGGGGTAAGCCCGCCCCCACAAGCTGGACTGCCCCCAAGAAGTTGGACACCAAGGCAACGTGGGAGCGGGCTTGCCCCGCGATGGCCTATTCTGCCTTGACCCGCTCCGACGGCCGCCGCGCGCCGGCAACCAGCTTCTCCACCGCCTTGCTCGCCGCCACCATGCCGAATGTCGCGGTCACCATCATCACCGCGCCAAAACCACCCGAACAATCCAAGCGCACGCCTTCACCGACGAAGCTCTTCTGCAGGCACACGCTGCCATCGCCCTTGGGGTAGCGCAGCTGTTCGCTGGAGAACACGCAGGGCACCTGGTAATTGCGGCTGGTGTTGCGCGAGAAGTTGTAATCCCGGCGCAGGGTCGAGCGCACCCGCGAGGCCAGCGGGTCGTTGAAGGTCTTGTTCAGGTCGCCGATCTGGATACGCGTCGGGTCGATCTGCCCACCCGCGCCACCGGTGGTGATGATGGCGATCTTGCGCCGCTTGCACCAGGCAATCAGCGCGGCCTTGGCCATCACGCTGTCGATGCAGTCGATCACGCAATCCATCTGCTCGGTGATGTACTCGGCCATGGTCTCGCGGGTGACGAAGTCGGCCACCGCATGCACCGTGCAGGCCGGATTGATCGCCCGCAGGCGTTCGGCCATCACCTCGACCTTGGGCCGCCCCACCTGGCCATCCAGCGCATGGGCCTGGCGGTTGGTGTTGCTGACGCAGACGTCGTCGAGGTCGAACAGGCTGATCTCACCCACGCCGCTACGTGCCAAGGCCTCGGCCGCCCACGAGCCCACCCCGCCGATGCCGACGATGGCCACATGGGCCTGGCGCAGGCGTTGCAGCCCGTCATCGCCGTACAGCCGGGCGACGCCGGCAAAGCGTGGATCTTCTGTGCTCATGTTCGTACCCCAGGCCAATACCTCGAAAATCGGCGCGCAGTATAAGCCAAGCGCCTGGATTAGGGGCTGCCGTTGGCAAGTGTCCTACCAAGCCTGCTTTAATGTCCTATCAGACAAAAAGATCTGGACGACAATCAGGCGGGCACAGAACTTCATCCTCTGCCGAAAATCCAAAGGATTGCCTTCTTCGGTAAGCGTAGGACCAACGCACCGGAGACACCGCCCCGCCCTCAGCTTCGGAACCTCGAACCCTTATGTCATCACGCAAATTCGGCCTCAACCTGGTGGTGGTCCTGGCCATCGCCGCGCTGTTCAGCGGGTTCTGGGCGCTCATCAACCGCCCGGTGTCCGCCCCTGCCTGGCCGGAGCAGATCTCCGGTTTTTCCTATTCGCCGTTCCGCCTCGGTGAAAGCCCGCAAAAGGGCCAGTACCCGACCGAGGACGAGATTCGCCAGGACCTGGAACAGCTGAACAAGCTGACCGACAACATCCGCATCTATACCGTCGAAGGCACCCAGGCCGAGGTGCCGCGGCTGGCCGAGGAACTGGGCCTGCGGGTTACCCTGGGCATCTGGATCAGCAAGGACCTGGAGCGCAACGAGCGTGAAATCGAAAAAGCCATCGGCATTGCCAATACCTCCCGCAGCGTGGTGCGGGTGGTGGTGGGCAACGAAGCGCTGTTCCGCGAAGAGGTCACCCCCGAGGAACTGATCGCTTACCTCGACCGCGTGCGCAAGGCCGTTAAAGTGCCGGTGACCACCAGCGAGCAGTGGCACATCTGGAAGGAACACCCCGAGCTTGCCAAGCATGTCGACCTGATCGCCGCGCACATCCTGCCGTACTGGGAGTTCGTGCCGATGAAGGACTCGGTGCAGTTCGTCCTCGACCGCGCCCGCGAGTTGCGCAAGCAGTTCCCGCGCAAGCCGCTGCTGCTCTCGGAGGTCGGCTGGCCGAGCAATGGCCGCATGCGCGGCGGCGCCGATGCCACCCAGGCTGACCAGGCCATCTACCTGCGCACCTTGGTCAACACCCTCAACCGCCGCGGCTACAACTACTTCGTCATCGAAGCCTACGACCAGCCGTGGAAAGCCAGCGACGAAGGCTCGGTAGGTGCGTACTGGGGCGTGTTCAACGCCGAGCGCCAGCAGAAGTTCAACTTCGAAGGCCCGATCGTCGCCATCCCGCAATGGCGCGCCCTGGCCGTGGCCTCGGTGGTGCTGGCGATGATCGCACTGATGGTGCTGTTCATCGACGGCTCGGCGCTGCGCCAGCGCGGGCGCACCTTCCTGACCTTCATCACCTTCCTGTGCGGGTCGGTGCTGGTGTGGATCGCCTACGACTACAGCCAGCAGTACAGCACCTGGTTCAGCATGACCGTGGGCGTGCTGCTGGCACTGGGTGCGCTGGGTGTGTTCATCGTGCTGCTGACCGAGGCCCATGAACTGGCCGAAGCCGTGTGGACACACAAGCGCAGGCGCGAATTCCTGCCGGTGCACGCCGACAGCGCCTATCGCCCGAAAGTGTCGGTGCATGTGCCGTGCTACAACGAGCCGCCCGAGATGGTCAAACAGACCCTCGACGCCCTCGCCGCACTGGACTACCCCGACTACGAAGTGCTGGTGATCGACAACAACACCAAGGACCCGGCCGTGTGGGAGCCGCTCAAGGCCCACTGTGAAAAGCTGGGCGAGCGCTTCAAGTTCTTCCACGTCGCGCCCCTGGCCGGCTTCAAGGGCGGCGCGCTCAACTACCTGATCCCGCATACCGCCAAGGACGCCGAAGTGATCGCGGTGATCGACTCGGACTACTGCGTCGACCGCAACTGGCTCAAGCACATGGTGCCGCACTTCGCCGACCCGAAGATCGCCGTGGTGCAGTCGCCCCAGGACTACCGCGACCAGCACGAAAGCGCCTTCAAGAAGCTGTGCTACAGCGAGTACAAGGGCTTCTTCCACATCGGCATGGTCACCCGCAACGACCGTGACGCGATCATCCAGCACGGCACCATGACCATGACCCGGCGCTCGGTGCTCGAAGAGCTGGGCTGGGCCGAATGGTGCATCTGCGAGGATGCCGAGCTGGGCCTGCGGGTGTTCGAAAAAGGCCTGTCGGCCGCCTACGCCCACAACAGCTACGGCAAGGGCCTGATGCCCGACACCTTCATCGACTTCAAGAAGCAGCGCTTCCGCTGGGCCTACGGCGCCATCCAGATCATCAAGCACCATGCCAGCGCCCTGCTGCGCGGCAAGGACAGCGAGCTGACCCGCGGCCAGCGCTATCACTTCCTGGCCGGCTGGCTGCCGTGGATCGCCGATGGCATGAACATCTTCTTCACCGTCGGCGCGCTGTTGTGGTCGGCGGCGATGATCATCGTGCCGCACCGGGTCGACCCGCCGCTGATGATGTTCGCCATCCCGCCGCTGGCGCTGTTCTTCTTCAAGGTCGGCAAGATCGTGTTCCTCTACCGCCGTGCGGTGGGGGTAAACCTGAAGGATGCCTTCGCTGCCGCCCTGGCGGGCCTGGCGCTGTCGCACACCATCGCCAAGGCGGTGCTGTACGGCTTCTTCACCAGCAGCATGCCGTTCTTCCGCACGCCAAAGAACGCCGACAGCCATGGCCTGCTGGTGGCCATCTCCGAAGCGCGGGAAGAACTGTTCATCATGCTCCTGCTGTGGGGCGCAGCCGGCGGCATCTACCTGGTGCAGGGCCTGCCGAGCTCGGACATGCGCTTCTGGGTGGCCATGCTGCTGGTGCAGTCGCTGCCGTATCTGGCGGCGTTGATCATGGCCTTCCTGTCTTCGCTGCCCAAGCCTGCGGAAAAGGCAGCCGAGCCGCAACAGGCTTGAGAATGCCGGGGGGCGCTGTGCGCCCCTTACGCGACACAAGGCCGCCGATCCCCTGCAGGAGCGGCCTTGTGTCGCGAAAGGGCCGCACAGCGGCCCCATTGGCCTGTCAGTTTGATATAAGATAACGCCCTTCAGTTTACCCGCCTTGCCTGCCCCCCGGAGTCCCCCATGACGGCCCCCGCCGAGCTTTCGCCTACCCTGCAACTGGCCTGCGACCTGATCCGCCGCCCCTCGGTCACCCCGGTTGACGCCGACTGCCAGGCGCAAATGATGAACCGCCTGGGCGCCGTCGGCTTCCAGCTCGAGCCGATGCGTTTCGAAGACGTCGACAATTTCTGGGCCACCCACGGTACCCAGGACGGCCCGGTGCTGTGCTTCGCCGGCCACACCGACGTAGTGCCTACCGGCCCGGTGCAGCAATGGCAGCATGAGCCGTTCGAAGCGCTGATCGATGCCGACGGCATGCTCTGCGGCCGAGGCGCCGCCGACATGAAAGGCAGCCTGGCTTCGATGGTGGTGGCCAGCGAACGCTTCGTGCAGGACTACCCGAACCACCGTGGCAAGGTCGCCTTCCTGATCACCAGCGACGAAGAAGGCCCGGCCCACCACGGCACCAAGGCCGTGGTCGAGCTGCTCAAGGCGCGCAACGAGCGCCTGGACTGGTGCATCGTCGGCGAACCGTCGAGCACCACCCTGCTCGGCGATGTGGTCAAGAACGGCCGCCGTGGCTCCCTCGGCGCCAAGCTGACCATCCGCGGCAAGCAGGGCCACGTGGCCTACCCGCACCTGGCGCGCAATCCGATCCACCTGGCCGCACCGGCCCTGGCGGAACTGGCGGCCGAGCACTGGGACGAGGGCAACGCGTTCTTCCCGCCGACCAGCTTCCAGATCTCCAACCTCAACTCGGGCACCGGTGCCACCAACGTGGTGCCGGGCGAACTGACCGCGCTGTTCAACTTCCGCTTCTCCACCGAGTCCACCGTCGAAGGCCTGCAACAGCGGGTCGCGGCGATCCTCGACAAGCATCAGCTGGAGTGGTCGATCGACTGGGCGCTGTCGGGCCTGCCGTTCCTCACCGAGCCGGGCGAGCTGCTCGACGCGGTCGCCTCGAGCATCAAGGCGACCACCGGCCGCGACACCCAGCCCTCGACCAGCGGCGGCACCTCCGATGGCCGCTTCATCGCCACCATGGGCACCCAGGTGGTCGAGCTCGGCCCGGTCAACGCCACCATCCACCAGGTGGACGAGCGCATCCTGGCCAGCGACCTCGACCTTTTGACCGAGATCTACTACCAGACCCTGGTGCGGTTGCTCGCCTGATGCTCGCCTGCCCACTCTGCCAGGCGCCCCTGGCGCGGCTCGACAACGGCGTGGCCTGCCCTGCCGGCCACCGTTTCGACCGTGCCCGCCAGGGCTACCTGAACCTGCTGCCGGTGCAGCACAAGAACAGCCGCGACCCCGGCGACAACCAGGCCATGGTCGAAGCCCGCCGCGGCTTCCTCGACGCCGGCCACTATGCGCCGGTGGCCCGCCGCCTGGCGCAACTGGCCGCCGAGCGCCAGCCTGGCGCCTGGCTGGACATCGGCTGCGGCGAGGGTTACTACACCGCCCAGTTGGCCGAGGCGCTGCCACAGGCCGAGGGTTACGCCCTGGACATCTCCCGCGAGGCGGTCAAGCGTGCCTGCCGACGCGCCCCGCAGGTCACCTGGATGGTCGCCAGCATGGCCCGCGTTCCCCTGCAGGACGCCAGCTGCGGCTTCATCGCCAGCGTGTTCAGCCCGCTCGACTGGGACGAGGCCCGGCGCCTGCTGGCCCCCGGCGGCGGTCTGATGCGGGTCGGCCCGACCAGCGGCCACCTGATGGAACTGCGCGAGGTGCTCTACGATGAAGTACGCCCCTACGCCGATGACAAGCACCTGGCCCTGGTCCCCGAGGGCATGGCCCACGCCCACGGTGAAGTGCTCGAATTCCGCCTGAGCCTGGCCGAGCCCCAGGCCCGTGCCGACCTGCTGGCCATGACCCCGCACGGCTGGCGCGCCAGCGCCGAGAAACGCGCCCGGGTGATCGACC
This sequence comes from Pseudomonas sp. GZD-209, assembly GCF_049310485.1. Taxonomy (NCBI): domain Bacteria; kingdom Pseudomonadati; phylum Pseudomonadota; class Gammaproteobacteria; order Pseudomonadales; family Pseudomonadaceae; genus Pseudomonas; species Pseudomonas sp. GZD-209. The sequence continues at coordinate 3,555 of NZ_JBMOWQ010000025.1, read as the reverse complement.
AGCCCGAGCCGTTCGAGGTCACGGTTTCCATGCGTTATGACTATTTCGTGCGCCAAGCCTGAGCACACCCCGGAGCCCCTTATGCGCCAACCCGATATCGAGATTTACCTGAAGGACGCCGACGTCGATCACAAGCAGATCGCCGCCTGGCTGGCCGAGGCCTTGGGCCCGTGCAGCGAATGGAAGCAGAAAGGCCAGACCTTCAAGTGCATGGCCGGTAACATTCCGGTCACCTGGTTACCGAAGGCTGTGGGGAAATGGAACAGCCTGCTGCTGGAAAGCGACCAGACCCCATGGGCCGATGACATCGCCTGCGCCCACGCGGCGTTCGCCGCGCTCAACGTCGAAGTACGTTGTGCACCGGGTAGCTGGACAGAGGAACAAGGGGAAGAAGATGCCGATCGCTGGATCCGCATCAGCGCCGACGGTGAAGAAGAAATCACCTGGCGCACACACTGAAACATGATCGCATCAGGCTGCAAGTTCCACGGACAACTTGCAGCTTGAGCGTGCAGTCAGCGGCTTAGAGCCCGACTACATCCTCCGCCTGCAGGCCTTTCTGGCCCTGCACGAGTGCGTACTCCACCTGCTGCCCTTCGACCAGGGTGCGATGCCCCTCACCGCGGATAGCCCGATAGTGGACGAACACATCCGCACCACCGTCGCGCTGAATGAAGCCATAACCTTTGGCATCGTTGAACCACTTCACATTCCCAGTCTCACGAGACGACATCTGCACTACTCCGGATTTTTATTTTGAAGATCGCCTTGCTGGCATGGGCTCACCGCCCCTGCCGTCACAGCTTGCTCAAATAGTAAGCAAGCGGCAGGCCGAGTATATGACAGGGAACAAAAAAAATTCATTACAGCCCTGATTTTTGCCGATTTTTGCTGAACTTACGCAGATACGGCAGACTAACGTCCAGAAAAACACCGAAACATCTCACCCAGGGCACCTACCCCATGACCCGTTCCCCCCTGCGCCGCCTGATCTTCGGCGCCCTGCGCCGCGTGCTGTACCTATGGGTGCGCTCCGAGACCATCAACCAGTCCTCGCTGACCCTCAAGCTCGACCGCAGCCGCCCGGTGTTCTACGCCCTGCCCTCGCCCTCGCTGACCGACCTGGCCGTGATCGACCACGAATGCACCAAAGCGGGGCTGCCACGCCCGGTATTGCCGGTGGCGGTCGGCCCGCTGCAGGAGCCTGCCGGTTTCTTCTACCTGACCCCCGACCCCGACTGGCTCGGCCGCCACGACAAACGTGGCGCGCCACCGACCCTGGAGCGCCTGGTCGCAGCGATCAGCCAGCATGCCGAGGAGGACGCGCAGATCATCCCGGTCAGCGTGTTCTGGGGCCAGACCCCAGCCAGCGAGTCGAGCCCCTGGAAACTGCTGTTCGCCGATAGCTGGGCAGTCACCGGGCGCCTGCGCCGGCTGCTGAGCATCCTCATTCTGGGGCGCAAGACCCGGGTGCAGTTCTCCGCGCCTATCCACCTGCGCGAGCTGGTGGGCCACAACAAAGGCCATGAGCGCACCGTGCGCATGGCCCAGCGGCTGATGCGCGTGCATTTTCGCAACCTCAAGACTGCGGTGATCGGCCCGGACATCTCGCACCGGCGCAACCTGGTCAAGGGCCTGATGCACGACCCACTGGTGCGCCAGGCCATCAGCGACGAGGCCGAGCGCGAGAAGATCCCCTACGCCAAGGCAGAGGCCAAGGCACTGCACTACGGCAACGAGATCGCCTCGGACTACACCTACACCGCGATCCGCTTCCTCGAAGTGGTGCTCAGCTGGTTCTGGAACAAGATCTACGACGGCATCAAGGTCAACCACATCGAGCAGGTGCAGGGCATCGCCCCGGGCCACGAAGTGATCTACGTGCCCTGCCACCGCAGCCACATCGACTACCTGCTGCTGTCCTACCTGCTGTTCCGCAATGGCCTGACGCCGCCGCACATCGCTGCCGGCATCAACCTCAACATGCCGGTGATCGGCGGCCTGCTGCGCCGCGGCGGTGCCTTCTTCATGCGCCGCACCTTCAAGGGCAACCCGCTGTACACCGCGGTGTTCAACGAATACCTGCACACCCTGTTCACCAAGGGTTTCCCGGTGGAGTACTTCGTCGAGGGCGGGCGTTCGCGCACCGGGCGCATGCTGCAGCCACGCACCGGCATGCTGGCGATCACCCTGCGCAGTTTCCTGCGCTCGTCGCGTACGCCGATCGTGTTCGTGCCGGTGTACATCGGCTATGAGCGAGTGCTGGAAGGCCGCACCTACCTGGGTGAGCTGCGTGGCGCGAGCAAGAAGAAAGAGTCGATCTTCGACATCTTCAAGGTCTTCGGTGCCCTCAGGCAGCGCTTTGGCCAGGTGTACGTCAACTTCGGCGAGCCGATCCGCCTGGCCGGCTTCCTCGACCAGCAGCAGCCCGGCTGGCGCGAGCAGTCACTGGCCCCGCAGTTCCGCCCGGACTGGCTCAACGACACCACCACGCGCCTGGGCGAAACCGTGGCCCGCCACCTCAACGAGGCGGCGGCGGTCAACCCGGTCAACCTGGTGGCCCTGGCGCTGCTGTCGACCAGCCGTATGGCCCTCGATGAGCGCGCCCTGACCCGTGTGCTCGACCTGTACCTGGCCTTGCTGCGCCAGGTGCCCTACTCGCCCCACACCACCTTGCCCGAGGGCGACGGCAGTGCGCTGATCAAGCATGTGCTGGGCATGGACCTGCTGGCCGAGCAGAAGGACGCGCTGGGCCGCATCCTGTATCTGGACGAAGCCAACGCGGTGCTGATGACCTACTACCGCAACAACGTTCTGCACATCTTCGCCCTGCCGGCGCTGCTGGCGAGCTTCTTCCTCAGCAGCTCGCGCATGAGCCGCGAGCTGGTCGGGCAGTACGTCAAGGCGCTGTACCCGTACCTGCAGGCCGAGCTGTTCCTGCGTTGGGCGCCCGAGCAACTGGACGAGGTCATCGACCAGTGGCTGGCGGCGCTGGTCGAGCAAGGCCTGCTGCGCTTCGAGAACGGCGTGTACCTGCGCCCGGCCCCCAGCTCGCGGCAGTTCGTTCTGCTGACGCTGCTGGCGCGCACCATCACCCAGACCCTGCAGCGCTTCTACATGGCCACCTCGTTGCTGCTCAACAGCGGGCAGCACACGCTGACTGCCGAAGAACTGGAGGCGCTTTGCGTGATGATGGCCCAGCGCCTGTCGATCCTGCATGGGCTCAACGCCCCGGAGTTCTTCGACAAGACCCTGTTCCGCCACTTTATCCAGACCTTGGTGCGCGAAGGGGTGCTGCACCCCGACGGCAACGGCAAGCTGGGTTACCACGACAAACTGGCCGAACTGGCCGAAGGCGTGGCCAAGCGTGTGCTGTCGGCGGAGTTGCGTTTGTCGATTCGCCAGGTGGCGCTGCACCGCGATGAAACACCGGAGCCTGCGCCCTCCGAGTGAACTGGCCTTGGTGCGCCCAGGGCCGCTGCGCAGCCCATCGCCGGCAAGCCGGCTCCCCAACAAGAGGGGGAAGCACCTTCGGAAGAAATCTGCTTCTCAGGG
>NZ_JBMOWQ010000024.1:0-7315 GCF_049310485.1 Pseudomonas sp. GZD-209 | reverse complement strand
CGCACCCCACCGACGGTAATCTGTCTCCCAAACGGGGGGGTGCCTCTTGGGGGAGCCGGCTTGCCGGCGATGGAGCGCACAGCGGCCCCATACCGAAAGCCGCATGCCAGGCAAAAATCCGCTAAAGTCCCCGGTGTTGGCCACAAGCCAGCTCCATGTACACCGGAGATACCATGAAAAAGCTCTTCACCCTGTGCTGCGCCACCCTGCTTGCAGCCTGCTCCAGCAACACCCCGTCGAACCACGCCAGCCTTGATGGCGAAGTCTTCTACCTGCAACGCATCGCCCTGCCGCCCGCCGCCACCCTGAACGTGGCCCTGCAGGACGTGTCGCTGATGGACGCCCCGGCGGTCACCCTGGCCAGCCAGAATGGCCCGGTCAAAGGCAACGTGCCACTGCCCTTCCACCTGACCTACGACCCGGCCCAGATCAAGCCCGGCCACCGCTACGCGGTGAGCGCGCGCATCGAACTGGACGGCAAGCTGCTGTTCATCAACACCGAACACCATGGCGTGATGCTCGACGGCAGCGACCAGCAGCCGGTGCGGATCAAGGTCGACCCGGTCCGCTGAGCCCCCGCCCCACATTGCCCATAAGGAAATATCCATGATCCGCACCTCCCTGCGCTTCACCACCCTGTGTGCCGGCGTGCTGCTGTCGGCCAGTGCCATGGCCCTGTCGCTGGGCGACCTGTCGCAAAGTGACGCCAGCGGCGGCCTCAAGGACGCCCTCACCCAAGGCACGCAAATCGCTGTCAAGCAACTGAGCACCCCGGGCGGCTTCAGCAACAACCCTGACGTGCGCATCGAGCTGCCAGGCAACCTCGGCAAGGCCGCCAAGGCCATGAAGATGTTTGGCAAGGGTGATCAGGTGGACGCCCTGGAAGCCGGCATGAACAAGGCTGCCGAAGCGGCCGTGCCACAGGCCCAGGCGATCCTCGTGGATGCGGTGAAGAAGATGACCGTGACCGATGCCAAAGGCATCCTCAGCGGTGGTCAGGATTCGGCTACCCAGTACCTGAACAAGAGCAGCCGCGAGCAGATCCGCGCCAAGTTCCTGCCGATCGTCAAGCAGGCCACCGACAAGGTCGGCCTGGCCCAGCAGTACAACAGCTTCGCCGGGCAGGCCAAGGGCCTGGGGCTGATCAAGGATGACGCCAACATCGAGAACTACGTGACCGAGAAGGCGCTGGACGGTCTGTTCGAAATGATCGGCAAACAGGAAGAAAGCATTCGCCAGAACCCGGCCGGGGCTGCTACCAGCCTGGCCAAGAAGGTGTTCGGCGCGCTGTGATTCTGACCTGAAATCCTCAGGGCTGCTGCGCAGCCCATTCGCGGCACAAGGCCGCTCCTACAGGGGTTCGCACTCGCCTGTGGGAGCGGCTTTAGCCGCGAAAACCGGCAAAGCCGGTGCCATCCACCGCGTCGTCTGCTTCGCGGCTAAAGCCGCTCCCACAGGGCCGCGCTATCACAGCCCCCTGCGAGACTCAGTCCTTCCTCACCCTGAACCACGCCGCATACAACGCCGGCAGGAACAGTAGCGTCAGTACCGTGGCCACGATCAAACCACCCATGATCGCCACCGCCATCGGCCCGTAGAACACACTGCGCGACAACGGAATCATCGCCAGCACCGCCGCCAGCGCGGTCAGCACGATCGGCCGGAAGCGCCGCACCGTGGCCTCGATGATCGCCTGCCAGCGCCCCATCCCGGCGGCAATGTCCTGCTCGATCTGGTCCACCAGGATCACCGAGTTGCGCATGATCATGCCCGCCAGGGCGATGGTGCCGAGCATCGCGACGAAACCGAACGGCTGGCGGAACACCAGCAGGAACAAGGTCACGCCGATCAGCCCCAAAGGCGCGGTGAGGAACACCATGAACATCCGCGAGAAGCTGCGCAGCTGGATCATCAACAGGCTCAACACCACCACGATGAACAGCGGCATGCCGGCATTCACCGAACGCTGGCCGCGCTCGGAGTCCTCCACCGTGCCGCCGACTTCCAGCAGATAGCCGTCTGGCAGCTCAGCCTTGATCTGCTGCAGGGTCGGCTGGATCTGTTTCACCAGCGTGGCCGGCTGTTCCTTGTCGTAGATGTCGGCACGCACGGTCACCGTCGGCAGGCGATTGCGGTGCCAGATGATGCCTTCCTCGAAGCCATACTCCAACGTGGCCACCTGCGACAGCGCCACGCTCGGACCGTTGTCGGTGGGCAACGCCAGGCTGCCCAGGTTGCCCAGCTCACGGCGTTCTTCAGGGGTGCCGCGCAAGAGGATCTCGATCAGTTCGTTGTCTTCACGGTACTGGCTGACGGTGCTGCCGGTCAGCGAGCTCTGCAGGAAACTCGACAAGTGCGCGGTGCTCACCCCCAGGGCGCGGGCGCGGTCCTGGTCGATGTCCAGGTACACCGCCTTGCTCGGCTCCTCCCAGTCCAGGTGGACGTTGACCACATGGGGGTTCTCGCGCACCTTGGCCGCCACCTCGCGGGCCAGGGCACGGACCTTCTCGATGTGCTCGCCGGTGATGCGGAACTGCACCGGGTAGCCCACGGGCGGGCCGTTCTCCAGGCGGGTGACCCGCGAACGCAGCTCGGGGAATTGCTCATCGAGGGTTGCGATCAGCCAGCTGCGCAGGCGCTCACGGTCTTCCAGCGATTTGGCCAGCACCACGAACTGGGCGAAGCTCGCGGCCGGCAGTTGCTGGTCCAGGGGCAGGTAGAAGCGTGGCGAACCGGTGCCGACATAAGCCACGTAGTTGTCGATGCCGTCCTGCTGCTTGAGCAGCGCTTCCAGCTGTTTGACCCGCTCGGCGGTGTTGTTCAGCGAAGCACCTTCGGCCAGCTTCAGGTCGACCATCAGCTCCGGCCGCCCGGAGGCCGGGAAGAACTGCTGGGGCACGAAGCGGAACAGCAGGATGCTGCCGACGAACGCCGCGATGGTCAGCAATATGACTGTCTTGCGCCGCCGCACGCACCACTCCACCACCCGCCGCACGCGCTGGTAGAACGGCGTGGCGTAAGGGTCGGGCGCATGCCCGTCGCTGCCATGGCGCGCCGCATGCAGCTTGGCCAGGTCCGGCAGCAGGCGTTCGCCCAGGTACGGCACGAACACCACCGCCGCCACCCACGAGGTCAGCAGGGCGATGGTCACCACCTGGAAGATCGAGCGGGTGTACTCGCCGGTGCTCGACGCCGCCGTGGCGATCGGCAGGAAGCCCGCTGCCGTGATCAGGGTGCCGGTGAGCATCGGGAAGGCCGTGCTGGTCCAGGCGTAGCTGGCTGCCTTGAGCCGGTCGTAGCCCTGCTCCATCTTGATCGCCATCATTTCCACGGCAATGATCGCGTCGTCCACCAGCAGGCCCAGCGCCAGCACCAGCGCGCCCAGCGAGATCTTGTGCAGGCCGATGCCGAAGTAGTGCATCAGGGCGAAGGTCATGGCCAGCACCAGCGGGATCGCCAGGGCCACCACCAGCCCGGTGCGCAGGCCCAGGGAGAAGAAGCTGACCAGCAAGACGATGGCCAGCGCCTCGACCAGCACCTGGACGAACTCGCCAACGCCGGCTTTCACCGCCGCCGGCTGGTCGGACACCTTGCGCAACTGCATGCCTGCCGGCAACCCCTCGGCCAGGCGGGCGAACTCGCCCTCCAGGGCCTTGCCCAGCACCAGGATGTCACCGCCGTCCTTCATCGACACGGCAAGGCCGATGGCGTCCTCGCCCATGAAGCGCATGCGCGGCGCGGGCGGGTCGTTGAAGCCACGCTGCACCTCGGCGACGTCACCGATGCGGAAGGTGCGGTCGCCCACGCGGATGGGGAACTGGCGGATCTGCTCGACACTGTCGAAACGCCCGCTGACCCGCAGTTGCAGGCGCTCGCTGGGGGTCTCGAAGAAGCCGGCGGTACTCACCGCGTTCTGCTCGCGCAGTGCCTGCTGCACCGCGGTCAGCGGCACACCCAGGGTGGCCAGCTTGACGTTGGACAGCTCGATCCAGATTTTCTCGTCCTGCAGGCCGATCAGCTCGACCTTGCCGACATCCTTCACCCGCTGCAGCTGGATCTGGATACGGTCGGCGTAGTCCTTGAGCACCGCGTAGTCGAAGCCCTCACCGGTCAGCGCGTAGATGTTGCCGAAGGTGGTGCCGAACTCATCGTTGAAGAACGGCCCCTGGGCCTCAGGCGGCAGGGTGTGCTTGATGTCCGCGACCTTTTTGCGGATCTGGTACCACAGCTCGGGGATGTCCTTGGAGTGCAGCGAATCGCGGGCCATGAAGGTGACCTGGGACTCACCAGGCCGGGAGAACGAGACAATCTTCTCGTATTCGCCGGTCTCCATCAGCTTCTTCTCGATGCGCTCGGTGACCTGGCGCGACACTTCTTCGGCAGTCGCCCCCGGCCACAAGGTGCGGATGACCATGGCCTTGAAGGTGAAGGGCGGATCCTCGCTCTGCCCGAGCTTGGTGTAGGACATGGCGCCAATAGCCGCCAGCAGGATCATCAGGAACAGTACGATCTGGCGATTGCGCAGCGCCCAGGCGGAAAGGTTGAAACCCATCGGGACTTACTCCTTGGCCGTCAGGTTCACGTCTCGGTTGCTGCGGTCCACAGGCCGCACCTGTTGCCCTTCGCGCAGCACATGGCCGCCGGCGGCGACCACCCAGTCGCTGGCCTGCAGGCCCTCGAGCACCGGCACGCTGTCGGCGCCATAAGGCCCCAGGCGAACCGCCGCGCGCTCCAGCCGGTTGTCCTTGCCGACCCGCCACACATAGGCCTGCCCGGCTTCGGCGCTGACCGCCGAGAGCGGCACCGCCAGCGGCGCGTGTTCGGCATGGGCGATGAACACCCGCGCGCTTTGGCCGAGTTCGGCCGGGGCGTTGCCGGAGGTGAAGGCGATACGTGCAGCAAAGGTGCGCGAACGCGGGTCCGCGGCCGGCGACAGCTCACGGATACGCCCTTCGAACCGGTCGTTGGGGTGCGACCACAGCTCCACGCTGACGGCCTGGCCGACGCTGAAGCGGGCGAACTGTTGCTCGGGCAGGCCGATCACCACCTCGCGCTCACCGTCGGCAGCCAGGGTGAACACGGTTTGCCCGGCGCCCACCACCTGGCCGACTTCGACCTGGCGCTTGGCGATCACCCCGGCCTGGGGCGCGCGCAGCACGGCGTACTCGGCCTGGTTACCGGCCACCTCGAATTCGGCCTTGGCCTGTTTCAGCCGAGCGAGGCCGGCACGGTAGAGGTTTTCGGCGTTATCGAATTGGGAATGGCTGACCATCTGGCGGTCGAGCAGCTTCTGGTAGCGTTCGCGTTCGGTGCGCACCAGCGCCAGGTTGGCTTCGGCGGCGGCCACCTGGGCACGGTTGGCCTCCAGTTGCAGGCGCACGTCCTGCGGATCGAGCTCGGCCAGCGCCTGTTCGGCCTTGACCCGTTGCCCCTCCTCCACCAGGCGCTTGCTCACCTTGCCGCCGATGCGAAACGCCAGCTCAGGCTCGAAGCGCGCGCGCACCTCACCGGGGTAGCTGTCTGCCGACGCGCCCGCGGGCTGGGGCTGGACCACCAGGGCCGGGCGCGGCGCAGCAGGTGGCGCGGCCTCCTGGCCGCAGGCGGCCAGCAGCACGAGGGCAGCGGGCAAGGCGAGGGACAACGCACGACGCAACATGATGAAGGACCTTTGGCAGAGGGGCGCATCGAATATTTATACTGGCGAGTATATTAAGTCAGCGCATCCGCGCCGGGAAGCGGTCCACCAAGAGAAAAACCATAATATCGGTGCGACGCACGCTACAGCCGGATCGTCCGCGACCCGGTAAGATGGTCACCTTTCCCAGCAGGTAACGATTGCACATGCCCACTGACGCACCCATCGGCCCCGGCCGGCCCAAGGATCTGGCCAAGCGCGAGGCCATTCTCCAAGCCGCCAAGTCGCTGTTCCTCAGCCTTGGCTATGCCAACACCAGCATGGATGCGGTCGCTGCGGCGGCAGGTGTTTCGAAACTCACGGTCTACAGCCACTTCACCGACAAGCAGACGCTGTTTGGCGCGGCGGTCATGGCGACTTGCCAGGCGCAATTGCCCGATTTGATCTTCGAGTACCCGGAAGGGGCGGCGCTGATGGATGTGCTGCTGAACATAGCCCGTGGGTTCCAGGCGCTGATCAGCGCGGACGAGTCGGTCCAGCTCAGCCGCCTGATCATTGCCTTGAGCAGCCAGGATCCGGGGTTCGGGCATTACTTCTATGAGGCCGGGCCCAAGCGGGTGGTCGCGGGAATGGAGGCGCTGCTGCGCGGGATCGACCAGCGGGGGCTGCTGCGGATCGACAATCCGTTGCGGGCGGCGGAGCAGTTCTTCTGTCTGGTGAAGGGGGCGCCGGATTACCGGTTGTTGATCGGGTGTGCGCCGGCGCTGACGGGGGATGAGGCGGAGGTGCATGTGCGGGAGGCGGTTGAGGTGTTTGTTCGGGCTTATCGGAGCTAGATCGCGTTCGGCGTTCGGCATTCGGCGTTCGGCGTTCGGCGTTCGGCGTTCGGCGTTCGGCGTTCGGCGTTCGGCGTTCGGCGTTCGGCGTTCGGCGTTCGGGGCTGAGTGTGTTGGTTTTGATAGATTTATGCGCATTCGGCGGTGATGGCGACTTTTAGTCACCTTTCCGCCCTTACGGCGGCCTACTTTTTTCTTGGAAAAAGTAGGCAAAACCGCCTGCTCCCATCATACGGCCCCTGCGCTGCGCTCCGGGGTCCCCTCGCTCCGGTGCCTTCCGGGCCCGCGCGGCCTACGACTTGCTGCGCAAGTCTACATCTCGCGCCTTCGGCTTACGCCGAAGGGTGCTGCGCACCAGGGCCCTACAGTCACCTCCACTCGGCCTCCTGAAGTCGCAATTTGTGTTGCCTGAACTATTGCGCGCTTAGAAGCAAAATCAAAAACAGATCAAGAGCAGATCAAGAGCAGATCAAGAGCAGATCAAGAGCAGATCAAGAGCAGATCAAGAGCAGATCAAGAGCAGATCAAGAACAGATCAAGAACAGATCAAGAGCAGTGATACGGCTATCTAGGTTTGGCTGTTGTTTGCTTATTGCTTATTCGGGCCCTATCGCCGGCAAGCCGGCTCCCACAGGTACAGCGCAAGTCAGAGAATTCCCACTAACCTGTGGGAACTGGCTTGCCAGCGATTGCAATCCTGAGTTCCCACCCAATCCAACTAGCGACAGCTAACGCCAGCCCAGGCGCCGCCCCTAACTTCGCGACTTCAGGAGGCTGAGCGTAGGCGTCTGGAGGGCCCTGGTGCGCAGCACCCTTCGGCGCAGCCGAAGGCGCGAGATGTAGA
>NZ_JBMOWQ010000023.1:0-31714 GCF_049310485.1 Pseudomonas sp. GZD-209 | reverse complement strand
GGCCCGGAAGGCACCGGAGCGAGGGGACCCCGGAGCGCAGCGCAGGGGCCGTATGATGGGAGCAGGCGGCTTTGCCTACTTTGGCCAAGACCAAAGTAGGCCGCCGTAAGGGCGGAAAGGTGACTAAGCGTCACCATCGCCGCCGAATGCGCATACATCTATCAAAACAAACACTCTTAAAGCCGAAGCCCCGCCTTGGTACATGCCCTGAGTCATGCGGGCCGGCGGCAACGCCCATGATGAAACCGCGTCGTACCAACAAGGCTGACCAGGTGATGGCACAGGAAAGACTGGCCCGAAATAAACTGTGGGAGCGGGTTTACCCGCGAAGCGCCGCGCGGGCGGCGCTCGATCTCATAGGCGCTGCAAGGCTGTCGCCCTAAACCCGGTAGCCCACATGCAATCCCAAGACAGTCGCCTCCAGGGCAAACCACAGACCCTGTTTAATCAGATTTAGCGGCCACGTGCTCTGCGCCCTGGCCGTCGTCCAACACGCCATCCCGCTGATCTTCAAATCCCCAGGTTCGATGCTGGTACTGCACGAAGTCGAAACCGTGCGTACCCAGCTGGAATCCGCACTGGCCCAGATCCAGCTGACGGTGCACCCGCAAACCCAGTACTGACGGTTGTGTCGCTGCCGGCAACGGCACTGGCGCAGTAGGGGAGAGGTGTTGGAGGGTCGCCGCAGGGGATCGCGGCGGCCTTTCTGGTTGGGGGGGGCTGGGGGGCATGGCGGAGAAATGGGTGAGGGCCACCAGGTGCCTGCCGGTGTTTTTGCAGCGCCTACGAGATCGAGCGCCGCCCGCGCGGCGCATCGCGGGGCAAGCCCGCTCCTACATCTGTTTCGGCTGCGGCAATCCTTTGAGAGAGCCGGCGCCTGCCTTGGTGCATGTCACAAGATCGATGAGGGGCCGGCACCCGGCCCCGGCTTCGGGGAATCGCCTTGGGGGAACCTCCCCAATCCTCTCGGGTTGTCATCCCAACTAACTGATAAATAACAACATTATTCCTGGCATAGCGCTTGCTACAGCCTCCGCAGACCCTTGTCTTTCCTGGAGGTGCAGCATGGTTATCCCGCTTTCTGTCATAGCCCCGTGCGTGCACGCCTGCCTCTTGGTCGACAAGGGTACCTGCCCATGAACCGCAAACTGCGCCCCGCCTACATGGGGCTTGTGCTGGGCTGGGCGCTGATCGGCCTGGGCGTCGCCTACGAAAAACTCTGGTGCGACCCGCGCGAGCTGCTGCAGGAGCCCGCCGATCCGCAAGCCCTGCACCGCCTCAGCCGCGACGGGGTGACGGTGGAGTTCGAGGCGCGGCCATTGGCCGGCGCCCAGTTGCGCGAAGGCGACTTCGCCAGTATCCGCTTCAAGGTCAGCGACCAGGCCAGCGGCCAACCGCTGTCGGGGATGGCCCCGGGGGCCTGGCTGGACCCGGCGCAGTCGGCGCCAGTGGGTGACCGTGACAGCAGTTGCAAGGCGCGGGTGGCGCTGTTCCTCAAAAGCAGCATCGGCGCCCGGCCATTGCTGGACCTGAACAGCTACTTCCTGCTGGTGCTTAACAAGGACGCCAGCCTCACCGTGATCGACCCGACCGTGTCGGTGGGTGGCGTGACCAGCACCCTGGCGCGCATCGACCTGCCGGGCCGGCCCATGGACTGGGTCGCCACCCGCGACGATCGCCAGGTGTTCGTGTCCATGCCCGAACGCAACCAGGTGGCCTTGATCGACACCGAAACCTTCCGCCGCGTGGCCACCCTCGATGCCGGCGAACAGCCCCTGCGCGTGGCCCTGCAGCCAGACCAGCGCCTGCTGTGGGTGGGCAACAACAGCAGCGACCCGGGCAAGGGCGGGGTGACAGTGATAGACGTGCCCAGCCGCACCATGCTCAAGACCTTCATCACCGGCTCCGGCCACCACGAGATCGCCTTCAGCGCCGACTCGCGCTACGCCTTCGTCAGCAACCGCGACGGCGGCACCTTGAGCGTGATCGACACCGCCGCCATGCGCCTGGTGCAAACCCTCAAGGTGGGCCCGCACCCGCTGTCGGTGGCCTACTCGGCGCTGTCCCAGGCGGTGTACGTGGTCGATGGCCAGGAGGGCACGGTGCGGGTGATCGACGCCCGCAGCCACCATGTGCGCCACACGGTCCAGGCCGAACCGGGGTTGGGGCCGATGCGTTTCAGCAGCGACGGGCGTTTTGGCGTGGTGCTCAACACCCTGGAGAACCAGGCGCTGGTGATAGACGCCAGCAACGACCAGCTGATCCACCGCATCCCGGTGGCCGCCGAGCCCTACCAGCTGACCTTCACCAAGGGCTATGCCTACGTGCGCGGCCTGGCCTCGCCGAAAGTCAGCATGATCAACCTGGCCAGCCTCGGCCAGGGCCGCACGCCGATCGTCCAGGGCTTCGAGGCCGGCCCCGCGGCGCCGCGCCAAGCTGGCGACCTGCCGCTGGCCCAGGGGGTGAGCGTGTCGCGCGACGACAATTCGGTATTCGTGGTCAACCCGGTGGACAACACCACCTACTTCTACGCCGAAGGCATGAACGCGCCGATGTCGGGCTACAACAACCGCGGCCACCAGGCCCGCGCGGCCATCGTCATCGACCGCAGCCTGCGCGAGGTGGCGCCGGGGGTGTATGGCTCCACGGTCAAGCTGCCGGCGGCCGGCACCTTCGATGTGGCCTTCCTGCTCAACCAGCCGCAGATCATCCACTGCTTCAGCACCGACGTGGCGGCCTTGCCGGACGCCGGCTTGCGCAAGGTGGTGCATGCCGAGTTCCTCGGCACCGAACGGCCGTTGCTGCAGAACAGCCCGTTCGTGGCCCAGGTGCGCATCCTCGGCGAGGACGGCAAGCCACGCCCGGGCCTGCACGACCTGAGCCTGCGCTACTTCCTAGCGCCGTCGTCGCTGCCGCGCAGCCTGCCGCTGACCGAGGTGGGCGAGGGCGTCTACCAGGCCTCGCTGGAGCTGGCCGAAGCCGGCGCCTGGTACCTGCATGTGCAGTCGCCCAGCCTGGGGCGCAAGTTTGCCGAAGACAACTACACCAGCCTGCGCGTGCTGCCGGCCGCCACGGCGCCTACCGCTTCCCAAGGGGAACCCAGGAGTCTGCGATGAACCCTGTCGATGCCGGAAAACTGTTTGCCCTGAGCCTGCTGCTGACCAGCAACCTGGCCCTGGCCCACGCCGGCCATGATCACAGCGGCGCGCCCCAGGCACCGCCCGCCGCCCACCAGGAAAAAGCCAGCGTGCGCTTTGCCGATGTCGCGCTGCTGGACCAGAACGGCATGCCGGTGCGCCTGGAACAGGACCTGGTGGGCGACCACCTGGTGGTGATGGGCTTCATCTACACCAGCTGCACCACGGTGTGCCCGGTGGTCTCGTCGATCATGGGCAAGGTCCAGCAGCAGTTGGGCGGGCGGGTGGGCGAGGAGATCCGCCTGGTGTCGATCAGCGTCGACCCCCAGCGCGACGACGCCAAACGCCTGGCCGACTACGCCAAGGCGTTCCAGCGCGGCCCGGGCTGGAGCTGGCTGACCGGGTCACCCTACGCCATCACCGAGACGCTCAAGGGGCTGGGCAGTTTCAGCGCCAACCTCAGCGAGCACCCGCCACTGATCCTGGTGGGTGACGGGCGAAGCGGGCACTGGACGCGCTTCTATGGCTTCACCGACCCCAACGTGCTGATCACCGAAGTCAACCGCCTGAGCGCGCGGCGGGTACATGCCAAGAGCACGGCAATCGCCGGCAAAGAGGTGCAGCCATGAGCAGCCTGAGCACACGCCGCGCCAGCATGCGCGGCTTCGACTGGGTGGTGCTGGGGGCCTGCCTGTGGATCCTCGCCTCGGTGGCGTTCGCCCACGAGGGCCATGCGCCGGCGCCGCAGCCGCAGCCGGCACCGCAGGCCATGACGAGCGGTGGCGGCACCCGTGATGCGCAGGCCTGGTTCACCGACACCGTGCTCAAGGACCAGAACGGCCGCGAGCTGCGTTTCTACAGCGATGTATTGAAGGACAAGGTGGTGATGCTCAACGTGATCTTCACCCACTGCAACGACGCCTGCCCGCTGATCACCCGCAAGCTACGCGAAGTGCGCGAAGCCATGGGGCCCGAGTTGGCGGGGCAGGTGACCTTCGTTTCGGTCAGCAGCGACCCGCTCAACGACACCCCGCAAGTGCTCAAGGCCTTTGCCGAGAAGCAGGGGGTGGACGGGCCGAACTGGCTGTTTCTCACCGGTGACAAGGCCAGCGTCGACCTGGTGCTGGGGCGCCTGGGGCAGTTTTTGCCCAGCCCCGAGCAGCACTCCACGCAGTTGATTGCCGGTGACGTGGCCGGCAAGCGCTGGAGCAAGATCCGCCCCGACGCACCGCCCGCCGCCATCGCCCAGCGCATGCAACTGCTGGCCCAACCGCTGGCGGGGCGGTGAACGCCATGGGAAGCAGGCGCGCCTGGGCCATTCCTATCGCGGGGGGGGGGAGGGGGGCCAAGAGAAGGGGGGGGGGGGGGGGGGGGGGCCCCCCCCCCCCCCCCCGATAGGGGACGTTTGGCGAGCGCCTGCCTGTGGCTTGCCTTGGCCCTGTGCACCCCAGCCCTGGCCCTGGACCTCAGCGAACACGAACAAGCCGGCAAACGCCTGTACCGCGAAGGCGTCTCCAGCAGCGACGCCCAGCTGCAGGCACGGGTCGGCGCCAGCGACATCAGCGTGCCGGCCAGCGTGCTGCCCTGCGCCAGTTGCCACGGCAACGATGGCCGTGGCCGCGCCGAGGGCGGCGTGCGCCCGCCCAGCCTGGACTGGCAGCGCCTGGCCCTGGCGCAGGGCGAGCGCGAAACCAACAGCCGGCGTTACCCGGCCTACAGCGACGCCAGCCTGGCGCGGGTGATCCGTACCGGCATCGACCCGGCCGGCAATCGCCTGGACCCGGCCATGCCGCGCTTCGAACTGAGCCTGGCCGACCAGCGCAACCTCACCGCGTACCTCAAGCGCCTGGCCGATGAACGCGACCCGGGCGTGGAGGAGGGCGTGCTGCGCCTGGGCACCCTGCTGCCCCAGAGCGGGCCCCTGGCCGAGGCCGGGCGGGTGGTGCAGGCGGTGCTCGAAGATGGCATCGCGCAGCTCAACCAGCAGGGCGGCCTGCATGGCCGGCGCCTGCAATTGATAACGGCCGACCCCGGCTTTGACGCCCCCGGCACTGCCAGGGCGCTGGACACACTGCTTGTGCAAGAGCGGGTGTTCGCCCTGATCGCACCGCTGGCGCCCTGGCTCGACAGCCGCGCGCTGGCGCAGGCCGGCGTGCCGCTGATCGGCGCCACGCCACGCGATGGCGGCAGCGCCCAGGTATTCGACCCGTTGCCCGGCCTGCCCGAGCAGTTGCTCAGTGTGGCGTTGCATGCCCGCGAGGCTCTGGGCCTGGCGCCCGATGCGCTGCAGGTGGTGTATGCCGGCGACGATCAGGCCGTTGCCGCCACGGCCCTGCATCAACGCCTGAGCCAGCTGGGCATGCAGCCACCGCCGGTACAGGCCTTCGATGGCCAGGCGGTGACGGGCGAGGGCATCCTCTACCTTGGCCGTGCCCAAGGTTTCAGCGAATTGGCCGCCGTGCTGCAGGCCCAGGGCCGCCAACCCTATCTGCTGGCCGCCTCGGCCCAGGTGGCCGGCAGCCTGCCGGGCCTGCCGGCGCAATGGTCGCAACGGCTGTTGCTGGCCTATCCCTTCGTCCCCGGCGACTGGACCGCCGAGGGCCGCGCGGCCTTGGCGGGTGTGCAGCAACGCCAGGGCCTGGATGCGCGCCAGGCCGCGTTGCAGGTCAACACGCTGTGCGCCTGGCGGCTGCTGGTCGAAGCGCTCAGGCAGGTGGGCCGCGATGCCAGCCGCGAGCAACTGGTCAATGCCCTGGAGCAACTGCATGACGTGAACACCGGCCTGACCCCAGCATTGGGTTTCGGCCCGGGGCGGCGCCAGGGCCTGACCGGTGCCCATGTGGTGGCGGTAAGTCTGCCGGGCCCAGGCTTCAAAGAAGTGGCGGCGTACCGCGCCGTCCCCGACACCCCTTGAGCGGAGGTTGCCATGCGCGTGCTGATGATGTGGCTGCTGTTGCTGCTGGCCTCGACCAGCCAGGCCGATGCGCCGGCGGCGCGGGTCAATGGCGTGGAGATCGGTGTGTTGCGCCTGGAGCGTTACTTCAGCGAGTACCTGATCGCCCAGGGCCGGGCGGTGGCCAGCATCCGCAACCCCAACCTGTACCAGCGCCTGCGCGAGCAGGCGCTGGACGAGCTGATCGACAAAGAACTGCTGTGGCAGGAAGCGGGGCGCCTGGGTATCGTCATCGACGACCAGCAGGTCGACGCGCACATTACCGCGCTGGAGGCGGCGTTCGGCAGCCCGGCGCTGTTCGAACGGCGCCTGCAGGAGGCCGGCTTCGATCGCCCTGGCTTCGCTGACTACACTCGACATGAACTGGCCGCCCAGCTGGCATTCGCCCAGCTGACCGTGGTCGAGGAACCCACAGCTGCCGAAGTCGCGGCCTTCCACCAGGCCAATCGGCACAAGCTGCAAGGAATGCAGAACCAAAGTGATAATACGTCTGTCTTACCCGAACAAGGCCAACGCCTGGCCAGGGACGCGCTCGTCGCGCAATTGCAGGCCCAGGCGCGGCAATCGGTGCGCCAACGTTTGCGCGAATCCGCTACAGTGGAGCGCCCCGACTGAGGCCGTGACGGGCAATTCCCCACTAGTGGGGGAACCCCGCAAGGCAAAGTGCCATCAGCGTCCCCGGTTGTGGGGAAGCGCCTGCACGCACGCCCGGACAAAGTAAAAGATATTCAACAAAATCAATGCTTTATTAGATTCGCGCAACAGCCCTTCATGCCTGGCACGAAGCCTGCTCAAGCCTCTACAAGGCCGCACTTCGCAGACCGGGAAACCGGGCAGTTCATGGGAGTGGACCTTGGTGAACAGAGTATTGGTAGTCGATGACGAACAGACCCTTGCGCAGAACCTGCAGGCGTATTTGCAGGCGCAAGGCCTGGAGGTCCATCTCGCCCACGACGGTACCAGTGGTATCGAACAGGCCGAGAAGCTGGCGCCGGATGTGATTGTGCTGGATTACCGCTTGCCCGACATGGAGGGGTTTCAGGTTCTGGAGACCGTGCGCAGCCACAGGCAATGCCACTTCGTGTTGATCACCGCCCACCCCACCGTCGAGGTGCGTGAGCGGGCCGCCGAACTGGGAGTGAGCCATGTGCTGTTCAAGCCGTTCCCGCTGATGGAACTGGCCCGCGCGATCTTCGACCTGATGGGCATCGAGCGCCAGCGCAGGGCCACGGATTCTCCAGCCGAGGGGTTCGTCGAACGACGCCAGAACAGGAACGATGCGTTCCCCCTGCAGTTGTACGATGGCAGCTGGGTGCTGGCCGACCGCCGACGTAATGGCGCCAGGCCCCCTGAATCTGACGACGAGCAACTGCTGACCGGGGAATAGCGGCGCCCAAGGCCCACCCGCCTGCAGCGCCGCCCCTGAGCGGAGTTGCAGGCCATGTCCCAGGCATTCGATTCAGATTCGCTGGCGCAATCGCGGGGCAAGCCCGCTCCCACGGAGACTGCGCAGGCTTACCCCCGCGACCTGTTGGCCCAGGCCCGCACCCAGTCCGGCGAAGAGCGCCTGCTGGCCTGCCTGGAACGCCTGGCTGGCGATACCCCCGCCACCTTCACCCAACGCCTGGCCACCACCCTGCATTACCCGCTGCTGGGCACCCAGGCGCTGTTCGCCTGCACCCCGGCCTTCCAGCGGGTCAGCCTGGCCCAGTGCCTGAAACGCGAATTCGCCCTGGTCGAACACCAGGGTGAGTTGATCGGTGTCTTCGCCGACCCCTTCGACAGTGCCCGCCTGGCCTGGATCGATGACTGCCTGCAGGGCGCGCCGCTGTACCTGGTGCACGCCGCCGACCTGGGCGCATTCCTCGCCCGCCACGAAGAGAGCTTCCACGCCGTCGACTCGCTCGACCACGAGGTCGAGGTCGGCGGCGAGGCCGACACCCTGCAACGGCTGTCGCTGACCAGCATCAGCGAGGACCAGAGCCGGGTGGTCAAGCTGGTCAACTCGACCCTCTACGATGCCCTCAAGCAGCATGCCAGCGACATTCACCTGGGCATGACCGGCCAGGGCCTGACCATCAAATACCGCATCGACGGTGTGCTCAACGGCGCCGGCAAGGCCAGTGGCAATGCCTTCGCCGAGCAGGTGATCTCGCGCATCAAGGTGATGGCCGAGCTGGACATCGGCGAGAAGCGCGTGCCCCAGGACGGCCGCTTCAAAGTGGCCATCGGCGAGCGGCAGATCGACTTCCGGGTGTCGATCATGCCGAGCATCTTCGGTGAGGACGCGGTGCTGCGGGTGCTCGACAAGCAGGACCTGTCCGACAAGGTCAGCGGCGTGCAGCTGCAGGCCCTGGGCTTCGAGGAACACACCCTGCGCGCCCTGCGCCGGCTGGCCGCCGAGCCCTACGGGATGATCCTGGTCACCGGCCCCACCGGCAGCGGCAAGACCACCACGCTGTACGCCATGCTCAGCGAGATCAACCATGGCGTGGACAAGATCATCACCATCGAGGACCCGGTCGAGTACCAGCTGCCCGGGGTGCTGCAGATCCCGGTCAACGAGAAGAAAGGCCTGACCTTCGCCCGCGGCCTGCGCTCGATCCTGCGCCACGACCCGGACAAGATCCTGGTGGGCGAGATCCGCGACCCGGACACCGCGCAGATCGCCGTGCAGTCGGCGCTCACCGGCCACCTGGTGTTCACCACCATCCACGCCAACAACGTGTTCGACGTGATCGGCCGCTTCAGCCAGATGCAGGTCGACCCCTACAGCTTCGTCTCGGCGCTCAACGCCGTGCTGGCCCAGCGCCTGGTGCGCCTGGCCTGTACCCACTGCGCAGTGCCCTGCGAGGCCGACGACGAGTTGCTCGCCGCCTCCGGGCTGAGCCGTGAAGGCGTGGCCGGCTGGCAGTTCGTTCGCGCCCAGGGCTGTGGCCAGTGCCGCGGCAGTGGCTTTCGCGGGCGCAGCGCCATCGCTGAACTGCTGCACCTGGACGACGACCTGCGTCAGCTGATCGTCGAACGCCGCCCGCTTTCGCAGATCAAGCAGCTGGCCTGCCAGCGCGGCCTGCGCCTGTTGCGCGCTTCGGCCCTGGACCTGGTCCGCACTGGCCGCACCACCCTCGAGGAGATCAACCGTGTCACATTCGTCAGCTGATCGGTATTGCGCCGTGCTCGGCGCAGAAGGTGTCGGCCTGGGTTGCTGGCACGGTAATCAACAGCCTTGGCTGGGCAGCCGCGCCTTCAGCTGCGACGCCGCGCAGCCGGCTTGGGCCGCCGCGCTGCACGCCCTCGGCGAGCTGCTGGGCGAACACCAGGTGCGCAGTGCGCCGCTGCGGGTGTTGCTGTCGGCCCGCTTCAGCCGCTTCTGCCTGGTGCCCTGGAGCCCAGCCATCGGCAGCCCGCGCGAGCTGGACGCCTACGCCCGGGCGTGCTTCGAGAACCTCTACGGCCAGGTGCTGGATGACTGGCGCATCGTGCTGTCGCCGGAGCCTGCCGGTGCCGCGCGCATTGCCACGGCACTGCCCGAAGCGCTGCTGCAAGGCCTGCAGGACCTCGGCCGGGACTACCGCCTGAGCCTGCGCTCGGTGCAGCCGTACCTGATGGCCGCCTACAACCGCTGCTCGGCGCAGTTGGCTCAGGGCGACTTCCTGTTCGTCCTCGCCGAACCGCGCCGCAGCGTGCTGCTGCTGGCCGCCGACGGTGCCTGGCAACAGGTGCTGGCGCAAGGCTGCGCCGACACCGACCAGGCCTTGCAGGCGCTGATCGAGCGCACCTGCGAGCTGTACGGTGCGCAGCCCCCCCAGGTGTACCTGCATGCGCCGGGGCGCCAGGTGGCCTCGACCCTCGCCGCGGTGCAGCTGTGCACGGTGGCCGGCGAGGCCGACCCGCTGTGCGCCATGTGGCGGGCGGTGGCCTGACATGCGCCGCCTAGAACTGGAATTCCAACCCCGCCACAGTGGCCCGCTGGCCTGGTCGCTGCTGGCCCTGGCCGGCGCCGTGCTGGCGGTACTGGTACTGGCCCAGCAGCAACTGGTGGGCGAACAGGCCGAACTGGAGGCCCGCGTGCACCAGCTGGAGCTCAAGCTCGGCCGCCGCCCGGCCACTGCCGCAGCGCAGAGCAGCGCGGTGATCCGCGAGCAGGCCGAGCGCCTGGCGCAGATGCGCAGCGTTTCGCAGCAACTGCAACGGCCCTGGCAGCAGCTGTTCGCCATGCTCGAGGCCATGCCCCAGGAAGACGTGGCGCTGCTCAGCCTCACCCCCGACGCCCGCAAGGGCCAGGTGCGCATCAGCGCCGAGGCCCGCAACCTCGAAGCCATGCTGCAGTACCACCAGCGCCTGGAGCGCAGCGCCGAGCTGAGTGACGTGTCGTTGCTCAACCACGAAGTGGTGGCGGGGCAGGCCGAGCACCCGGTGCGTTTCAACCTCACTGCCACCTGGGAGACCGGCCATGCGCGTCCCTAGCCTGATTCTTCATGAAGCGGCGCTGCGCCTGGGCCGGGTTGGCCTGGCAGCGGTGCTGGTGGCCGTGCTGGCATTGGCCGTGGCCCTGGCGGTTGTGCTGCCGCAGTGGCAAATGGTGCGCGAACTGCGCGCCAGCGAGGCCGACGCCAGCGTCCAGGTCAAACGCCTGGAGCGCGGCGAGCTGAAAGTGCAGGCCAAGCCCGAACAGCAGGTGCTCGACGACCTGCGTCAGCAACTGCCCGGCCAACCCCAGGCCAGTGAGCTGATCGAGCGCCTGTACCACCTGGCCAGCGCCGAGCGCATCAGCCTGGCACGCGGTGAGTACGCCCTGGGTGTGGACCCGAAAACCCAGCTGGCGCGCTACCAGATCGTCCTGCCGGTGCGCGGCAGCTACCCGCAGATCCGTGGCTTTCTCAAAGCGCTGCTGGCCCAGCTGCCGACCGTGGTGCTGGAAGACCTGGAGCTGCAACGCAAGCGTATCGGCGACCGTGAGCTCAACGGCCGGGTCCGCATGACCCTTTACCTGTCGAGGTCGTGATGAACATTCAGCGTGCGGTGATGTGGGCTGGGTTTCTGGGGCTGAGCGGCGCGCTGGCGTGGGCGCCGGGGCATTGGTTCGGCCAGGAAGAAACCGTGCAAACCATCGCGGGGGGGAGGGAGGGGGAAAGGAGAAGCTAGATACCGCGACCGGGCGGTGTGAGTGGCAAGCCCGCTCCCACGCAGCCCCCACAGTTGTGGACGTGGGAGCGGGCTTGCCCCGCGATGAGGCCATCAAGCATTCGCGCGACCTGTTTCCCAGCCAGCAATGGACCGCCCCGCAAACCCTGGCCACCGTCACCGAACAACCTGTGGTCGCCACCCCCGTGGTAGTCGCCCCCACCGCCCCGGAGCTGCCGTTCCAGTTCGTCGGCCGGCTGGGTGACCGCGACGACCTGCAGGTGTTCCTGCAGAACGGCGAGAAGCTCTACGTCGTGCGCCAGGGCGACGTGATCGAAGACACCTACCGCCTCGACCGGGTCTCGGCCACCGAGCTGAGCCTGGTCTACCTGCCACTGCACCAGCCACAGACCCTGTCTGTCGGGAGCGCACCATGAAGCCTTCGAAGTTGTGCAAGCCTGCTCCGTTCATGCTGCTGGCCCTGTGCGTGGCCATCGCTGGATGTGGCTCCAGTGGGGTGCGCAAGGACAGCGCCGAGCTGATGAAAGAGGGGCAGTACGAGGCCGGCATCGCCCGCCTGGAGGAGGCCCTGCGCGATGACCCGCGCGACACCGAGCTGAACATCGCCCTGGCCCATGGCCGCCAGGCGGCGGTCGAGGCGCTGCTGACCCAGGCCGACAGCGACCGCATCCGCCATGACTTCGCCAGCGCCCGCATGGGCTATGGCCGGGTGCTGACCATCGAGCCGAACAACCGCCGCGCCCAGGAAGGCATCCGCCAGCTGGAGCTGATCCGCACCCTCGACGAGCGCGTGGCCCTGGGCCAGGCCGCGCTGCGCCAGGGCGACCTGTTCGGCGCCGAGCGCTACATGCGTGAAGTGCTGCGCCTGGACCCGCAGAACCAGAAGGGCATGACCCTGCGCAGCGACATCGAGAACGTCCAGGCGCGCACCGCCACGCCTTACCCGCAGCTGCGCAGCAAGCTGGAGCGCCCGGTCACCCTGGAGTTTCGCGACGCCAACCTGAAGACCATCTTCGAGGTGCTGGCCCAGGTGGCCGGGATCAACTTCATCTTCGACAAGGACCTGCCCCCAGGCATGAAGGCCACCATCTTCGTGCGCGACGTGCGCATCGAGGATGCCGTGGCCCTGCTGCTGGAACAGAACCAGCTGCGCCAGAAGATCGTCAACGACAACACCTTGCTGCTGTACCCCGACTCGCCGCAGAAGACCAAGGACTACCAGGAACTGGTGATGCGCACCTTCTACCTCACCAGCATCGACGCCAACACCGCGCTGAACATGGTCAAGACCATGCTCAAGACCCGCGACGTGTTCGTCGATGAGCGCCTCAACACCCTGACCATGCGCGACACCTCGGATGCCATACGCATGGCCGAAAAACTGCTGCAGTCGCAGGATCAGTCCAACCCCGAGGTGGTGCTGGAAGTGGAGGTGATGGAAGTGGCCACCTCGCGCATCCTCGACCTCGGCCTGCAATGGCCCAATACCTTCGGCGTGCTGAGCAACGACGGCAAGCCGGTGAGTGTGCTCGACCAACTCAAAGGCATCGACTCCAGCCGCATCAGCATTTCGCCGGCTCCGCAGGCCAAGATCAACGCCCAGGACAAGGACATCAACACCCTGGCCAGCCCGGTGATCCGCGTCAGCAACCGCGAGCAGGCGCGTATCCACATCGGCCAGCGGGTGCCGATCATCAGCGCCACTTCGGTGCCGTCCACCCAGGGGCCGGTGATCACCGAGAGCGTTACCTACCTCGATGTCGGCCTGAAGCTTGAAGTGCAGCCCACCGTGCACCTGAACAACGAGGTGGCGATCAAGGTGGCGCTGGAGGTGAGCAACGCTACCCCGCTGGAGGCTACCCGCCAGGGCACCATCCCGGTCCAGGTCGACACCCGCAACGCCCAGACCAGCCTGCGCCTGCACGACGGCGAAACCCAGGTGCTGGCCGGCCTGGTGCGCAACGACCACAACGCCAGCGGCAACAAGATCCCGGGCCTTGGCGACATCCCCGGCCTGGGCCGGCTGTTCGGCAGCAACAAGGACGACATGAGCAAGTCCGAGCTGGTGCTGGCGATCACCCCGCGCATCGTGCGCAACCTGCCGTACCAGAGCCCGTCGGACATGGAGTTCAGCACTGGCACCGAGTCCAGCTTGCAGGTGCGCCAGATGGCGCTGCCGGTACCGAGCGAGGCGCTGCCGACCGACACGGACGCCGAACCCGCCGCCCAGGGCCAGATGGCCGTGGTCCCGACCCACGTGGTGCCACGGCCATGAAACGCCGCCAGCAGGGCTTCAGCCTGATCGAGGTGGTGCTGACCTTGGCGCTGCTCGGGCTGCTCGCCAGCATGGCCGCGCCATTGGCCGAAACCATGGTGCGCCGTGGCAAGGAGCAGCAACTGCGCGAGGCGCTGTACCAGATCCGCGACGCCATCGACGCCTACAAGCGCGCCTTCGACGCCGGCTACATCGAGAAGCGCCTGGACGGCAGCGGCTACCCGCCGAACCTGCAGGTGCTGGTGGAGGGCGTGCGCGATGTGCGCAGCGCCAAGGGCGCCAAGTTCTACTTCCTGCGGCGCATCCCGCACGACCCGCTGCTGACGGCCAAGGCCGACGACGGCGGTGCCTGGGGCCTGCGCGCCTACGACAGCAGCGCGGACAACCCCCGGGAAGGCCAGGACGTCTTCGATGTGTACTCCAAGGCCCGCGGCAAAGGCCTCAACAACATCCCGTACGGGCAATGGTGACGCCGATGAAATCCAGCAAAGGCTTCACCCTGATCGAACTGCTGGTGGTGATGGCGATCATCGCCACCCTGATGACCATCGCCATGCCGCGTTACTTCAACAGCCTCGACGCCTCGCGCGAGGCCACCCTGCGCCAGAGCCTGGCGGTACTGCGCGAGGCCCTGGACCACTACTACGGCGACACCGGGCACTACCCCGACTCGCTCGACCAACTGGTTGAGCAGCGTTACCTGCGCAACACCCCGCTGGACCCGATCAGCGAACGCCGCGACAGCTGGCAGCTGGTGCCGCCGCCCGAAGGGGTGGCCGGCGGGGTGGCGGATATCAAGAGCGGGGCCACAGGGAGGGCGCGCGATGGCAGCCTCTATGCCGAATGGTGAAGCCGGTTTCACCTACCTGGGCGTGCTGTTGCTGATTGCCGTCAGCAGCATCGCCCTGGCCGCCACCGGCACCCTGTGGGCCACCAGTGCCCAGCGCGAACGCGAGCGCCAGTTGCTGTGGGTGGGCGGGCAGTACGCCCAGGCGCTGCGCAGCTACTACCGTGCCTCGCCGGGGCTGGCCCAGTACCCGCAGGACCTGGCCGACCTGCTCGAAGACAATCGCTTCCCGTCAGCGCAGCGGCATATCCGCAGGCTCTACCCCGACCCGGTCGGTGGGGGCGAGGACTGGGGCCTGATGCGCTCTGTCGACGGGCGCATCACCGGGGTGTACAGCCGCTCCCAGGCCATGCCCCTCAAGCGCAGCGGTTTCGATGCGCTGTGGAGTGCCTTCGAGGGGCTGGAGCACTACAGCGACTGGCAGTTCGTCGCCGAGCAGGCCTTTGCCGAAAGCGCCGCTGGCGCCCGTCAGCATGCCGGCCAGGGAGACGCGCCATGAACCGCGCGCTGCTGATGGTCGGCCTGTGCCTGGCGCTGCTGCAGGCGCCGGCATGGGCCAACGAAGAGGACGAGATGAAGGGCTTCATCGTCGACAACACCATCTCGCACATCGGCCACGACTTTTACTACTACTTCGCCGACCGCCTGCGCGCCACCAGTCGCCTGGACTTCAACCTGGTGGTGCGCGAACGCCCGGATGCCCGCTGGGGCAGCCTGGTGACCGTGGAGTTCGAACGCGAAGTGGTATACCGGCGCTTCCTGCCACCCAACACCACGCAACTCACCGAAGAGGCCAAAGAGGCCGCCGACCTGGTCAGGCAGCAGATTGTCCAGCGCAAATTGCAACGGCTGCTGCAGGACACCACCGATCTGGAGAGGGACGAGCTATGAGCAAGTACACAACGCAACGCGTCGCTGCCTGCCTGCTGGCCGCCGGCATCGGTTGCCAGGCGCTGGCCACGGAACTGGTGTACACCCCGGTCAATCCGGCCTTCGGTGGCAACCCGTTGAACGGCACCTGGCTGCTCAACAACGCCCAGGCGCAGAACGACTACGACGACCCGGACCTGAAGGAGCGCACCAGCAACGCCTTCGCCGGCACCTCGACACTGGAGCGCTTCACCAACCAGCTGGAGTCACGACTGCTTGGCCAGTTGCTGGACAACATCAGCAACGGCAACACCGGCAGCATGTCCACCAATGCATTCCTGATCGACGTCATCGACAACGCCGGGGCCCTGAGCATCAGGGTCACCGACCGTGCCACTGGCGAAGTTTCGATCATCCAGGTGAGCGGCCTGAACCCCTGAGAGGGACGGGTCTTTATTGTGGGGAGAGCACAACCATGAAACGTCTGCTGAGCACGCTGCTGTTGATCACCGCCCTGTCTGGCCTGCAAGGCTGCGGCCTGCGCGAACCTATGCCGGCCGAACAGGATTCCGAAACCCCGACCCTTACCCCTCGGGCCTCGACCTACTACGACCTGGTCAACATGCCGCGCCCACGGGGGCGGTTGATGGCAGTGGTGTATGGCTTCCGCGACCAGACCGGGCAGTACAAGCCGACCCCGGCCAGTTCGTTCTCCACCAGCGTCACCCAGGGTGCCGCGAGCATGCTGATGGACGCGCTCAATGCCAGTGGCTGGTTCGTGGTGCTGGAGCGTGAGGGGCTGCAGAACCTGCTGACCGAGCGCAAGATCATCCGCGCCTCGCAGAAGAAGGCCGATGTGCCGGAGAACATCCAGGCCGAGCTGCCGCCGTTGCAGGCGGCGAACCTGATGCTCGAAGGCGGCATCATCGCCTACGACACCAACGTGCGCAGTGGGGGCGAGGGGGCGCGGTACCTGGGTATCGACATCTCGCGTGAGTACCGGGTGGACCAGGTGACCGTGAACCTGCGGGCGGTGGATGTGCGTTCGGGGCAGGTGTTGGCGAATGTGATGACCAGCAAGACCATCTACTCGGTCGGGCGTAGTGCCGGGGTGTTCAAGTTCATCGAGTTCAAGAAGCTGTTGGAGGCGGAGGTGGGGTACACCACCAACGAGCCGGCTCAGTTGTGCGTGCTGTCGGCGATTGAGGCGGCGGTGGGGCACTTGTTGGCGCAGGGGATTGAGCGGCGGTTGTGGCAGGTGGCGGAGGCGGGGGATTCGGCGGTGGTGGACAAGTATCTGAGTCAGTATCAGCAGCCTTGAGAGGGAGTTCGTTTTTTGCCTGGGGTATGTCTCTGTTGTTGTATGTATGAATAGGTGTTGCTGGAATAGTTGCTGCTTATGGAGGAGCGCCAGAAGTTGATGTGAGCTTCTGGCGTTTCTTGTTTCTTGTTTGTTTTGAAAGTTGTATGCGCATTCATTTGTGATGTCGACGCTTAGTCACCTTTCCGCCCTTACGGCGGGTTACTTTGGTCTTGGCCAAAGTAACCAAAGCCGCTCGCTCCCATCATACGGCCCCTACGCTGCGCTTCGGGGTCCCTTCGCTCCGGCGTCCTCCGGGCCCGCGCGGCCTCCGACTTGCTGCGCAAGTCTACATCTCGCGCCTTCGGCTGCGCCGAAGGGTGCTGCGCACCAGGGCCCTCCAGACGCCTACGCTCAGCCTCCTGAAGTCGCGAAGTTAGGGGCGGCGCCTGGGCTGGCGTTAGCTGTCGCTAGTAGGGTTAGTTGGGATCTCAGGAATGCAATCGCTGGCAAGCCAGCTCCCACAAGTTAGAGCGATACTTTCAGACTTGCGCTGTACCTGTGGGAGCCGGCTTGCCGGCGATAGGGCCAGAACAAACAACACATAAACAACAGCCAAAACTAGATAGCCGCATTACTGCTCTTGATCTGCTCTTGATCTGCTCTTGATCTGCTCTTGATCTGCTCTTGATCTGCTCTTGATCTGTTTTTGCTTTTGCTTCTAAGCGCGCAATAGTCCAGGCAACACAAATTGCGACTTCAGGAGGCCGAGTGGAGGTGACTGTAGGGCCCTGGTGCGCAGCACCCTTCGGCGTAAGCCGAAGGCGCGAGATGTAGACTTGCGCAGCAAGTCGTAGGCCGCGCGGGCCCGGAAGGCACCGGAGCGAGGGGACCCCGGAGCGCAGCGCAGGGGCCGTATGATGGGAGCGGGCGGCTTTGGTTACTTTGGCCAAGACCAAAGTAACCCGCCGTAAGGGCGGAAAGGTGACTAAAAGTCGACATCGCCGCTGAATGCGCATACATCTACAAAAACCAGCACTCTGAAAGCCGAAGCCGAAGCCGAAGCCGAAGCCGAAGCCGAAGCCGAAGCCGAAGCCGAAGCCCAAATCAATGCGCCCCAGCCCCCTTACTCAAATCACTCTCCGCCCATTCGGTATAAATACAGGCATCCGCCACCGCCCACCGCACCTTGACCTTATCCCCCGCCCGCATCGGCATCCCCGCCGCCGACAGCGCCTTGACCGTCATCTCCGTACCACCCTGGGTCACCACATGACAGGTCTGGCTTTCACCCAGGAACAGCACCTCACCCACCGTGGCACCTACCTCGTTCCACCCCGCCGGCAACGGCTCGCGCGCCGCCTGCTCGACAGTCAAAGCCAGGGCCTTCTCCGGCCGCACCATGATCAGCGCATCCTGCTCGGCGGCCAGCCCCGGGGTCAGGCGAATCGCCAACTGCTGCCCCTCGAAAGCCCCAGCCCCATGGCTGCTGGCCCTGATCCGCAAGAAGTTGGAATTGCCCAGGAACGAAGC
Organism: Pseudomonas sp. GZD-209; assembly: GCF_049310485.1. Taxonomy (NCBI): domain Bacteria; kingdom Pseudomonadati; phylum Pseudomonadota; class Gammaproteobacteria; order Pseudomonadales; family Pseudomonadaceae; genus Pseudomonas; species Pseudomonas sp. GZD-209. The sequence goes on along the minus strand of NZ_JBMOWQ010000023.1, from coordinate 13,654 downwards.
GACAAACGCGTTCGGCGGGTTCTGGTACAGGTCATACCCAGTTCCCAGCCCCACGATCTTGCCGTGGCTGAAGATGGCGATGCGCTGGGACAGGCGCATCGCCTCTTCCTGGTCGTGGGTCACGTAGACAATGGTGATCCCCAGCCGACGGTGCAACTGACGCAGCTCGTCCTGCAGGTCTTCACGCAGTTTCTTGTCCAGTGCGCCGAGCGGCTCGTCCATCAGCAGGATGCGCGGCTCGTACACCAGCGCCCGGGCGATCGCCACCCGCTGCTGCTGTCCGCCGGACATCTGCGAGGGCTTGCGATGGGCGAATTTCTCCAGCTGCACCAGCTTGAGCATGGCGTCCACACGCTTGTTGGTCTCGGCCGCGCCGAGTTTGCGGATGGCCAGAGGGAAGGCAATGTTGTCGCGCACGTTCAGGTGCGGGAACAACGAGTAGCGCTGGAACACCATGCCGATGTCACGCTTGTGCGGCGGCACGTTGACCAGCGACTGACCGTCCACCAGGATCTCGCCGCTGCTGGGGGTCTCGAACCCGGCCAGCATCGACAGGGTGGTGGACTTGCCCGAGCCACTGGAGCCGAGGAAGGTGAGGAACTCGCCGTCCTGGATCTCCAGGTCGAGGTTGTCCACGGCGGTGAAGTCGCCGTAGTGCTTGTTCAGGCCGCGCAGGCTGACCAGGGTCTTGTTCGGCGCGTCGTCTTTGATCACTGCACTCATTGTTGTTTTCTCCGGGCGCTCAGGCGTTGTTTTCGGTGCGCCGGCGCAAGGCGGCGGCAATGACCATGACCAGCAGCGACAGGCCGATCAGCAGCGTCGAGGCGACGGCGATCACCGGGCTGAGGTCCTGGCGCAGGGTGGTCCACATTTTTACCGGCAGGGTCTGCAGGTCGGGGCTGGCCATCATCACGCTCAGCACCACCTCGTCCCACGACACCAGGAAGGCGAACAGGCCGCCGGCGATCATCCCCGGGCGGATCGCCGGGAACGTCACCTTGACGATCGCCTGCAGGCGCGAGGCGCCGCAGATCACCGCGGCATCCTCGATCGACTGGTCGAACAGCTTCAGCGAGTTGATGATCGAGATGATGGTGAAGGGCAGGGCGACGATCACGTGGCTGACCACGAAGGCGAACAGCGTGCCGGTGTAGCCCAGCTTGAGAAACAGCGCGTACACCGCCACGGCGATGATCACCAGCGGCACGATCATCGGCATGGTGAACAGGCCGTACAGCAGCTCACGGCCCGGAAATCGGCCGCGCACCAGGGCGAACGCGGTGGGCAGGCCGAGGGCCACGGCGGCGAAGGTGGTCAGTACGGCCACCTTGAGGCTGGCCAGCGCGGCGTCCATCCACTCGGGGTTGGAGAAGAACTGCACGTACCATTTCACGGTCCAGCCCGGCGGCGGGAACACCAGCCACTGGGACGAGCCGAACGACAGCAGGATGATGAACACCACCGGCAGCAGCAGGAACGCGGCGATGACCCCGGTGGTCAGGTACAGGCCCGTGCGCAACGGGCGGCTCATGGCGTTGGGTGACAGCAGCATGGCGGATTACCTCGCGTTACCGACCGGGGATTCCGGCTGCAGTTTCAGGTACAGGTAGAAGAGCACCAGGGTGATCAGCACCAACAGGGCGGCCGCGGCACTGGCCAGGCCCCAGTTCAGGAACGATTGCACCTGCTGGATGATGAACTCGGGCAGCATCATGTTCTGCGCGCCGCCCAGCAGGGCCGGCGTCACGTAGTAACCGAGGGACATGACGAACACCATCAGCGCGCCGGAGAACAGCCCCGAGCGGCACAGCGGCAGGAACACCTTCCAGAAGTTGGTCCAGGGGCTGGCACCGCAGATGGAACCGGCCTGCAGCACCATCGGGTCGATGGCGTGCATGGTCGCCTGCAGCGGCAGCACGATGAACGGGATCATGATGTAGCTCATGCCGATCACCACGCCGGTGAGGTTGTGCACCATCTCCAGCGGCGCATCGATGATGCCCAGCGCCATCAACACCTTGTTGATCACCCCCGAACTCTGCAGCAGCACCAGCCAGGAGTAGGTGCGCGCCAGCAGGCTGGTCCACATCGACAGCAGCACGATGTTCAGCAGCCAGCGGCCCCAGCCCTTGGGCACCAGGGTGATCGCCCAGGCCAGCGGGAAGCCCAGCAGCACGCTGATCAGGGTCACCAGGCCAGCTACCGAGAAGGTGTTGAACAGCACCCGGGCGTAGGCCGAGTTGGCGAACAACTGCTCGTAGTTGCCCAGCCCCGGCACCGGCTCCAGTACACCGCGCAGCAACAGGCCGATCAGCGGGGCGAAGAAGAACAGGCCAAGAAACAGCAGGGCCGGCAGCAGGTTACGGCTGCCGCGCCAGCGTTGGCTCAGGGGCGGGCGGCGGTCGTCCGCCCGTGGCGCGCCGGTGCCGCTGGGGGCACCTTGCGCGTTGTGCAGGGCATTGATGGCGACTTTCATTTGACCAGCCACTCATTCCAGCGGGCCGCGATGGCCTGGCCGTTCTTGGCCCAGTAGGCGAAGTCCAGGGTCACCTGGTCCTGGGCGTAGGCGGTCGGCAGGTTCTTGGCGAGGTCCTTGTCGAGCTTGGCAACGCTGTCGACGTTCACCGGTGCATAGGCAGTCTTGTTGGCGAACTCGGCCTGGCCTTCGGCGCTGCTGGCGTTGGCCAGGAATTTCATGGCCGCGTCCTTGTTCTTGGCGCCTTTGGGGATGACCAGGAAATCGGCCATGACCAGGTTCTGTTTCCAGCTCACGCCGACCGGCGCGCCGTCCTGCTGCAGGGCATACACGCGGCCGTTCCAGAACTGCCCGAGCGAGGCTTCACCCGAGGCCAGCAGTTGCTGCGACTGGGCGCCGCCGCCCCACCAGACGATGTCCTGCTTGATGGTGTCGAGCTTCTTGAAGGCGCGGTCCAGGTCCAGCGGGTAGAGCTTGTCGGGGGCTACGCCGTCGGCCAGCAGGGCCAGTTCGAGCACGCCGGGGCTGGGCCATTTGTACAGGGCGCGCTTGCCGGGGTAGGTCTTGGTGTCGAACAGGGCCGACCAGTCCACTGGCTTGTTGGCGCCGAGCTTGCCCTCGTTGTAGCCGAGCACGAAGGAGAAGAAGAACGAGCCGACACCATGGTCGGAGACGAAGCGCGGGTCGATCTTGTCGCGCTTGATCTGGTTGAAATCGAGGGGTTCGAGCAGGCCTTCGCTGGCGGCGCGCAGGGCAAAGTCGGCTTCGACGTCGACCACGTCCCACTGCACGTTGCCGCTTTCGACCATGGCCTTGAGCTTGCCGTAGTCGGTGGGGCCGTCCTGCACGACCTTGATCCCGGACGCCTTGCTGAAAGGTTCGGCCCATGCCGCTTTCTGCGCATCCTGGGTGGTGCCGCCCCAGCTGACGAAGTTCAGGCTATCGGCCGCCTGGGTGGCCTGGCAGGCCAGGGTCAGCAGGCTGGCGGACAGCACTGCGGTTACTCGTTTGCTCAACAGCATGGTTACGCCCTCGTTGCTTTTGTTATTCGAGGCGGGGCCGGTGGTGCGCCCGCCAATAGTGTTCGGGGAGCTGCTTTCACTGTGTGTCGCGTGGCCGTCTTGTGATTTTAGTTTCGGCCGAAGAATTCAAGGTCTACGGGATATCATATTATGGTATTCCAAGCTTTTCGCAAGAGGGATGGGCGACCGGCCATCACTCAATCGCATCCCTGAACGAAAAACCCGTGGGAGCGGGGGGGGGGGGGGGGGGGGGGGGGGGGGGGAGGGGGGGGGGAGAGGGACGCCGGACGCCCCGCGATTGCGCCGGCCCAGGCGGCATCCTCATGACGCCGGGCGCAATCGCGGGGCAAGCCCGCTCCCACGGGTTGGTTCATTGCGAGGGCGTGCTTCAGCCAACCATCCCAGGCTCGAACGGAATGCTCTGCACCACCTCCAGCTCATACCCCGCCAACCCTGCATACTTGAGCGGCGGCCCCAGGTGGCGCAGCTTGCCCACGCCCAGGTCCTGCAGGATCTGCGCGCCGGTGCCGACTTCCGAATACACCTTCGACTGGCCGCGCTGGTAGGGGCGTAGCGGCTGCGTCAGCTGCGGTACACGCTCCAGCAGCGCCTGGGAAGACTCATGGTTGGCGAGGATCACCACCACCCCGGCGCCTTCCGCGGCCACCTTCTGCAGCGCCGCCCACAGGGTCCAGTTGGCGGGCCCTGCATACTCGGCGCCGACCAGGTCACGCAGCGGGTCGATCACGTGTACGCGCACCAGCGTCGGCTGCTCGCGGCGGATGTCACCCATGACCATGGCCATGTGCACACCGCCCTCGATGCGGTCTTCATAGGTGACCAGGCGGAATGTGCCGTGCACGGTGGGCAGTTCGCGCTCACCGATGCGCTTGATGGTCTGCTCGGTGCTCAGGCGGTAGTGGATCAGGTCGGCGATGGTGCCGATCTTGATCCCGTGACGGGCGGCGAACACTTCCAGGTCCGGGCGCCGGGCCATGGTGCCGTCGTCGTTGAGCACTTCGACGATCACCGAGGCCGGGGTGAAGCCGGCCAGGCGGGCCAGGTCGCAGCCGGCCTCGGTATGGCCGGCGCGGGTCAGCACGCCGCCTTCACGGGCACGCAGGGGGAAGATGTGGCCGGGTTGTACCAGGTCTTCCGGGCGGGCATCTGGGGCCATGGCGGCGGCCACGGTACGGGCCCGGTCGGCGGCGGAGATGCCGGTGGTGACGCCGCTGGCGGCCTCGATCGATACGGTGAAGGCGGTGCTGAACACACTGCCGTTGGCCGGCACCATCTGCTCGAGGCCCAGGCGCTGGCAGTGTTCGTCGGTGAGGGTCAGGCAGATCAGGCCACGCGCCTCGCGGGCCATGAAGTTGATGGCCTGGGCGTCGCAACGCTCGGCGGCGATCAGCAGGTCGCCCTCGTTTTCGCGGTCTTCGTCATCCACCAGCAGGACCATCTTGCCCTGGCGGTAGTCCTCGAGGAGTTCTTCGATGCTGTTGAATGCCATGTTGCACGCTCACGGTGATGGGGTGATTATTATGGTATACCATCATACATAAATATCACTGAAGCAGGAGTACGACGGATGAAGGCTTACTGGATCGCCCATGTGGACGTCAGCGACCCCGAGCAGTACCAGCAGTACACCCAGCGCGCCCCGGCGGCGTTCGTTGCCTTCGGTGGCCGCTTCCTTGCTCGTGGCGGGCGCAGTGAGGCGATGGAGGGGCGGCCCACTCCTCAGCGTAGCGTGGTGATCGAGTTCGATTCGTATGAGCAGGCGCTGGCGTGCTATCGCTCGGATCTGTATCAGGAGGCCTGCCGCCACCGCCAGGGGGTGGCGAAGGCGGACGTGATCATTGTCGAGGGGTTCGAGCCCTGAGCGGGTATCTGGTTGGTTGGGGCCGCAAGGCGGCCCCATTCACACGTCTTCTTTCGCCTGGCCACGGGTACGCAGCAGCGACAACAGCACCCCGCCCAGCAACAGCCCGAACGTCACGCCCAGCGACACCCCCGCCGGCACCTTGCCCACCAGCCCGTGCCAGAAGATCTTGCAGCCGATGAAGATCAGCACCATCGCCAGCGCGTACTTGAGGTAGACGAAGCGGTGCATCAGCGCCGCCAGGGCGAAGTACAGCGAGCGCAGGCCGAGGATGGCGAAGATGTTCGAGGTGTAGACGATGAACGGGTCCTGGGTGATGGCGAAGATCGCCGGCACGCTGTCGACGGCAAACACCAGGTCGGCCAGCTCGATCAGCACCAGGGCGAGGAACAGCGGTGTGGCGTAGCGGATGGCCTGTTGCTCCCCGGGCGGGGTGAGCCGCACGAAGAAGCGCGGGCCGTGGATCTGTTCGGTAACCCGCATGTGCCGGCGTACGAAACGCAACACCGGGTTGTTGGCCAGGTCTGGGTGGCTGTCGTCCTTCGACAGCGCCATCTTCACCCCGGTGAACAGCAGGAAGGCGCCGAAGATGTACAGCACCCAGGCAAAGTGCTGCACCAGTGCCGCGCCCACGCCGATCATGATCGCCCGCAACACCACCACCCCGAGGATGCCCCAGAACAGCACGCGGTGCTGGTAGCGGCGGGGGATGGCGAAGAAGCTGAAGATCATCGCCATGACGAACACGTTGTCCATCGACAGCGATTGCTCCACCAGGAACCCGGTGTAGAACTCCAGCGCCGACTGCGCGCCCAGCTCGTGCCAGACCCACACGCCAAACAGCACGCCGACACTGAAGTAGCCGGAATACAGCAGCAGGCTTTCGCGCATTTCGATCTCGCGTTCCTGGCGGTGCAGCACACCCAGGTCAAGCACGAGCAAGGCGATGACAATTGCGATGAACACCAGCCACAACCAGGTGCTGGTACCGAGGAATGGATTAACGAGAAATGCATGCAGAGCTGTCATGAGCCCCTCCTTGATTGTCGACGTTGCCAGGCAACAGTGATTCCGACATGGCGGCGCAAACCGTCAGAGGGGCCCGGCATCACATGGTCTTGAGGCTAGTCCTGAATGCCGGGGATGCCGATGACAGGGCTGTTACATTTCTTTTCCAACAAGGAACTTATTACGAATCATTAGCAATTGTAAAAATTTCGTAAAAACCCTAGGATGCGCCGCAGCCGTCGCAGAACGGGCGCGCCACTTGGCGTAGCGCAGGTACAACCATAAAAAATGTCAGTGATTAGCCCCTTACGTAGCGAGCTTCACAACACACTAGGGGTCGACAAGCGTGCAACAGCAGTACTCTCTGAACACGGTTCAAGGGGCAGGGAACGCCACCACCGTCCGCCAGCGCCACCCGCTGGCCTTGGCCATTCTCGCCGCCACCCTCGCCACGCCGGTCGGCATGGCCTGGGCTGAGCAGGCCGGCGGCACGGGCACCCTGGAGCTGGGCGCCACCTCCATCACCGACTCGTCGCTGGGTGAAACCACCGAAGGCAGCGGCTCCTACACCACCGGCGCCACCCGCACCGCCACGCGCATGGCGCTGTCGCCGCGCGAGACGCCGCAGTCGGTGAGCGTGATCACCCGCCAGCAGATGGATGACCAGAACCTCACCAGCATCAGCGATGTCCTGAGCAAGACCCCGGGCGTCACCGTCAACAAGCTCGACAGCAACCGCGCCAGCTTCAAGGCCCGTGGCTTCGACATCGACAACTTCCAGGTTGATGGCATCCCGGCGGCATTCCGTTTCGGCAACGGCATCGACCAGACCGACATGGTCATCTATGACCGGGTGGAGGTGCTGCGTGGCGCCACGGGCCTGCTCAGTGGCTTCGGCAGCCCTTCGGCGACCGTCAACCTGGTGCGCAAGCGGCCTACCCGCGAGCTGTCGGGCTATGTGTCGCTGGGTGCTGGCAGCTGGGACACCTACCGCGGTGAATTCGACATCGGCGGCGCGCTGACCCCCGAAGGCAATGTGCGTGGGCGCTTCGTCACGGCCTATGAAGACGGCCAGTCGTTCATGGACAACCTGTCCGAGAAGAAACAGGTGATGTACGGCATCGTCGAAACCGACCTGAGCGAAGACACCCTGCTCAGCGTTGGCCTGAGCCGTCAGACCAACCGCCCGGAGGGTTCCTCCTGGGGGCCATCGACGCCTCTGCTGGACAACAAGGGCAACGAGTTCGGCATGTCGCGCTCGTTCAACCCGGGCGCCAAGTGGAGCGCCTGGGACAACACCGCCGACAACCTGTTCGTCACCCTCGAGCAGCGCCTGGCCAACGACTGGACCCTCAAGGCCTCGGCCACCCGCAGCGAGACCGATTCGCCAATAACCCTCGGCTCTGCGGCCAGTGGTTATCCGGACTCGGCCACCGGTGCCGGCATGGGCGTGTGGCTGGGGCGCTACCGCTACCAGACCGACCAGAACGCTTACGACCTGTATGCCAGCGGGCCGTTCCAGATGCTCGGCCGTGAGCACGAGCTGGTGGCCGGGATCTCCCATCGCGACACCCGGGCCCATGAAGAGAGCTGGCCGTTCCTGTTCGGCAGCGCCAACATCTACCAATGGAGCGGCGACTACCCCGAACAGGATTGGGGCCGCCCGTTGTCGAAGGTCGACACCCGTCTGCGCGAAGATGCCGCCTACCTGACCGGTCGCTTCAAACCCACCGACCGGCTTTCGATCATCCTCGGCGGACGCCTGTCCAACTGGCAGCTCGACAGCACCCGCCTGGACACTACCAGCGGCGAGCGCAGCAAGACCCAGGACCTGGAAGAGAACGGCGTGGTGGTGCCCTATGCCGGCCTGGTCTACGACCTGGACGACACCTGGTCGGTGTACGGCAGCTACACCAGCATCTTCAAACCGCACGAAAGCGAGCAGGACGCCAGCGGCAAGATGATCGAGCCGGAGGAGGGCGATGCCTACGAGCTGGGCCTGAAGGGCGAGTTCTTCGATGGCCGCCTGAACGCCAGCCTTGCCGTGTTTGAAGTGCAGCAGGACAACCTGGCGGAGCTCGAACGTACCGACCCGACCACCAACCGCGGCATCTACCGCTCGATCCAGGGCGCCAAGACCCGAGGCTTCGAGCTTGAGCTGGCGGGTGAGTTGACGCCGAACTGGCAGGTGCAAGGCGGTTTCACCCACCGCATCACCCGTGATGGCGAGCACGACAAGATCTCCACCATCGAACCGGAGAACCTGCTGCGCCTGTCCACCAGCTACCGCCTGCCCGGGGTATGGAACAAGCTGACCGTGGGGGGCTCGGCCAACTGGCAGAGCAAGGTGTGGAAGGACCTCGACAGCCCGGTGGTGGCGGGCGAGACCATTCGCTACACCCAATCGGACTACCTGATCCTCGACGCCATGGCCCGCTACCAGGTGACCGAGCAGCTGTCGGTGACCCTCAACGGCAACAACCTCACCGACAAGAAGTACTTCAACAACCTGGGCTTCTATAACGGTGGCTTCTACGGTGATCCGCGCAACTTCATGCTGACCACTCGCTACGCCTTCTGAGCCTGAGCTCGCCTGCTGCGCACGTACCGGGGTTGCCCCGTGCGTGCGCAGTCAATTACCGATGCTTGACGGCATACGCCTGGCGCACATCGCTGGCCCAGCCATCGAGCACGGCCTTGACGTTGTCGGCGGTCATCGGCTGGCGGTCGTTTTCCAGCGGCACGCCAGTCCCGGTGAGTACCGCCGCGCCGATCAGCCTGCCGCTGGTGCCCGCCTCGAAACGCAGCTCGCTGGCAATTTCACTGTCCAGGTCTCGCCAGCCTGCAGCGCTGCTCACGCCGGCCGCAACCAGAGTGACCGGCAACCATTCATAGAAGCGCAAACCTTGGGTATGGGCGTCGACCCGGCTGATGACCGGCCTGATCACCAGGGTGTTCGGCCCTGGGCGCTCGACCACGGTCATGACCTTGCCCAGCTCGTTGCGCAGTGCCGCATCGTAGTAGCCGGTGATGCTGGCCAGCGTGCTCTGTGGGATGCGTGCGGTCGGCGCGGGCGCAGGGTAGAGCCGGCTCGGTGCGAGGTACACCTGGATATAGCGGCCGCGCGGCAGTTTAGGGTCGACCCAGGTCAGGGCGGTGCCGCCCGAAGGCGTCGGGTGCGGGCTGAGCACGCTGTAGTCCGGCAGGTAGCCGGCAGGCGGCGGCGTCTTGCTGCTGCACGCAGACACGCCCAATACGCAGGTCAGCAGCACGGCACGGGCAGGCATGCGCTTCATGCCAGGCCTCCGGCTGCGTCGCTCGCCACGTCCTGTGGCGAATGCTCGATGTGCAGTTGCCCCTTGGCCATCATCCAGTGGATGAGCTCGTTCGCCGTCACCGTATGGCTGTATTCCACCCACTCGCCGTGCGCCGGGCTGTAATGTTCGAAGTAGCGCCGCAGGACGATCTGGCCATTGTGCTCGCCCAGTTCAAGGCTTGCCTGCTGGATGGTCAGGGCTGCGCCGTCGCCACGAGTGCTGGTGCGCTGTTTGAGGATCAGGGCAGGGCCCTCGGTGCTGGTGTTGCGGTGCGAGACGTTCATCGGTGCCCCCTGTGATCGAAGGCCTGCAGGGTGCCCCAGGTTGTTTGCCGGCGAATGTCGGCGTGATGTCCACACTGTAGGAATGTTACGCGGTTGAAATAAATGACCGCAGCCGCGCAATGGTTTTAGATACGCCCTTTTTCTGGACCCAGTGACCGTGAGCAGACTGCTGATCGTCGACGACGACGTGGAAATCCTGGCCCTGCTGAAGCAGTTCTTCATGCAGCATGCCTACGAGGTCGAGTTGGCCGCCGACGGCCAGGCCATGTGGGCGGCCATTGCCCGGCAAGCCCCGGATATCATCATCCTCGACCTGATGCTGCCGGGCGAGGGCGGCCTGAGCCTGTGCCAGAAGGTCCGTGCCCAGACCGGCATACCGATCGTCATGCTCACCGCCATGGCCGAGCTGAGCGACCGTATCGTCGGCCTGGAACTGGGCGCCGACGACTACCTGACCAAACCCTTCGACCCGCGCGAGCTGCTCGCCCGCCTGCGCGCCGTGCAGCGCCGGGCCGGTGGCCAGCTGCCCCGTGCCGAGGCCGTGCGGCCGCTGATCGGTTTCGCCGGCTGGCAGCTGGATGTCACCTGCCGCGAACTGCGCTCGCCCGAGCAGGTGATGATCCCGTTGTCCGGCGCCGAGTTCGACCTGCTGGTGGTGTTCCTCGAGCACCCGCAGCGCATCCTCACCCGCGAGCAACTGATCGACCTGACCCGTGGCCAGGGGCATGACGCCTTCGACCGCAGCATCGATGTGCAGGTCAGCCGGCTGCGGCGCAAGATCGAGCCGGACAGCAAGCGGCCGGACTTGATCCGCACCGTGCGCAACGGCGGCTACCTGTTCACTGCCAAGGTCACCCGCTCATGATCGGCCGGTTGTTGCGACGCGACACCCTGCGCTGGCGGATCGCCCTGACCATCTTCGCCGCCATGCTGGCGTCGCTGGCGCTCAATGCGCTGTTCGTCCAGGTGGCCGGCATCTGGGCGCGCCCGCCGATCGAGCGCACCGGCCTGCTCGAACAGATCGCCGTGACCACGCGCCTGCTGGAGGCGGCGCCGGTAGCCTTGCGTGGGCAGCTGGCGCAGGCAGCGAGCAACCCGGCCTTGCAGGTGACCTGGAGCAGCCAGCGTGACGCACTCGGGCTCCCTGCTGCGGGCATGGCGGTGGAGGCCGAGCGGATCCCGGCCTTACGACCATTACTGGGGCAGGGCAGGACGATCGAGGCGTTCAACCCCTCGGACTGGCCAGCGGGCAGCCCCCAGGCGCATTACGGCGCACTGGTGCGCCTGGCCGATGGCAGTTGGCTGTCGTTCGTCCCGCCCGAGCGCAGCTGGGGGCTCAGCGCGCCGGCACGGATTGCGGTGATCCTCGGCCTGGGGCTGATCGCCACGCTGCTGGTGGCCTGGCTGGCCACACGGCAACTGGCCAACCCGCTGCAGCGCTTCGCCAGCGCGGCGCGCCGCTTCGGCGGCGACCTGCAGGCCCCGCCCATCGACATCGAGGGGCCGCAGGAGATCCGCCAGGCCATCGTCGCGTTCAACACCATGCAGGCGCAGATCCAGCATTTCGTGCGCGAACGCACCCAGATGCTCGCGGCCATCTCCCATGACTTGCGTGCACCACTGACACGCCTGCGCCTGCGCAGCGAGTTCATGGAAGACCTGGAGCACCAGCGCAAGCTGGTGCGCGATGTCGACGAGATGCAATCGATGATCAACGCGGCCCTGGCGTTCTTCCGCGAAGGCACGCAATTGGAGCAGGCGACGGTGTTCGACTTGTCCGAGCTGCTGCAGACCATCCTCGACGACTACTGCGACCAGCACATCGATGTCGACTTCAGCGGCCCCGCACACCTGGTGCATTGGGGCCGGCCGTTGGCGCTCAAGCGTGTGGTGGTCAACCTGCTGGAGAACGCGATCAAGTATGCGCGCGCCCCGCGCATCGCCTTGAGCCGTGAGGCCCATCGGGTGCTGATCGAAATCAGCGACGAGGGGCCGGGCATCCCCGAAGCGGCACTGCAGCAGGTGTTCGAGCCGTTCTTCCGCCTGGAGGGCTCACGCAACCGGCATACCGGCGGCGTCGGGCTTGGCTTGTCGGCGGCGCGGGCGATGGTGCGCGAGCAGGGTGGCGAGCTGACCTTGCACAACCGCCGGGGCGCGGGGCTGGTGGCACGGATCGAGCTGCCAGACTACCGCTGAGGCTCAGTACACCCAGACCTCGACCCGGCGGTTGCGCAAGCGCCCCTGTTCCAGGTCGTTGCCCGCGACCGGCAGCTCGTCGCCCATACCGGTCACTTCCTTGACCTCCACGCCCTGGCGCGCCAGCTCACGGCGTACCGCCATGGCCCGCAGGCGCGAGAGCAGGGCGGCGCGCCCCGGGGTTTCCTTGGGGTCGCCAAAACCCACCAAGACCGCCTTGCGCTGCAACTTGCCAGCCTGGCGCAGGTAGTCGCCGACCCGCTGCACATCGCGCAGGGCCTTGTTGTCGAGGCTGGCGCTGCCCTCCTGGAAACGGAAGTTGACCGTCAGGCGGTTGGCTTCGCGGGCAAGGCTCAGGTAGCGCACTGGCATGTCCGCTTGCACTGGCACCGGTAGCGCCTTGATCTGCTGTGAAACGAAGCCCTGTTCGGCGACGATGGCCTGGCCGGCGGGGCTCTGGGCGAACTCGGCCAGGGCCCGGGCCTGGGGGATCGCGTTGGCCGGCAGGTAGAAGAACAGGCGCCGCGACAGCGGGTAGTCCTCGCTGGCCACCAGCGCGCGGCTGGGTGGCAGGGCAGCGGCTTCACCGTCGGCCACCGCCAGTACCTTGGCCCCGTGCACCGTGGCCAGGCCGCTGAAACCGATGGCCTGGCGGTCGGCCTTGACCTGTTCGGCCAAGGCGTCGGCGGCTTCGAAGCGCCGGGCCTGGGCCGACAGTTCGCCGTGTCGTGGGTCGAGCACCAGCGCCTTGAAGGTTTCGAAGGTGCCCGAGCGGTCGTCGCGGGCGTACAGGTGGATAGCGCCGCCGGGCACCCCCAACTGCTCCCAGCGTGAGAGCTGGCCGGAGAAGATCTGCGCCAGTTGCACGGTGGTCAACTGCGCCAGCGGGTTGTCGGGGTGGACGATAACCGCCACCCCATCCAGGCCGATCACTTGTTCCGAACCGGCCCCGCGCAGGTCGCCCAAGGCTTGCAGTTGCTGCGCTTCGTGGTCGCTGATTGGCCGCGAGGCGGCGGCCAGGTCGGCGTCGCCCCGGGCCAGGGCGGCGAAGCCGGTGCTCGAACCGTGGGCGGCGATGTCGATGCGCAGCGGCTGGCCGTTGCGGCTCTGGGCGCGGATCAGGGTCTCGTTGGCTGCTGCGCCGGGCTGGCTGTCGATCGCACTGGCGCCTTGCGCCTGCAGCAGCCCGCGCACCAGCGCCGGGCCCAGTGCGGCGCCGATGGTGTTGGAGCCCTGGATGCGCAGTTGCACAGGTTCAGCCACGGCCAGCGCGGGGATCAGGCAGAGTAGAAGGGTGAACAGGCGGTGCATGCCGGGGACCTTTGGCACAGAGTTGCGCCGCAGATTACGACAGTGGCGTGACTGTTGGATGACAGGCGTTTTGATGCCCTCATGTGCATGCCGGGGGATTTGCAGCGGATTCTGGGGACAAAAAACAACCCCCAGCACCCCCCCCCCCCCACCCCCAA